>DNHK01000416.1 GCA_003485905.1 Gammaproteobacteria bacterium
CGAGCACCTCATCAACCTGAAAGTCCAACGGTGTATGTTTAATAATGCCCGATGTTATGGGCTTTGAACCACCTGCATACGCAAGTGGCTCCATAGAATCAGGGAAACTAGTAGTCAAAGATAATTAGCCAGAAAGATAAGGGTATAAAGTGGTTAACGGTGCGTTAGGATGCTTGAACTAACACAGCCCAGCACCCTATTATAGCGCCTATAGTCTCCAACCGATCTAATTTAGTCCAAACATACCGGCCGCCACGTAGCCGACAGCTCAAGGAAGTTAATATGAAGCCAGCATACTTAGTCGGTACCGTTATTTTGGCAGCGGTAATTGGCGTTAGCAGTTACCAACTTGGTATTAGAAATCAATCGAAACCTGTTGTCACGAAGGTAGCGACCGTACTAGACCCACCACGTTTAATGGCCGAGTCACAGTTAATAAAACATGATGGCACAGAATTCAGTAATGCAACGATGCGAGATAAATGGACTCTAATGTTCTTTGGGTTCACTTACTGCCCAGACATTTGTCCGACCACAATGCAATCGCTGGTCAGCAGCATTAACAAAATTGAACAAGCAGGTATAGAAAATGCACAAGTTGTTTTCGTTTCAGTTGATCCCAAACGAGATACGCCAGAACGCTTAACGGAGTATTTAAGCCATTTTGATAAGAACTTCATTGGCGTAACCGGCCAATTAAATGATATTGAAGAGTTTTCACGTTCAATAGGTGTTGTATTTGCACACAATCGGCCGGATGAGACAGGCTATTACGCCGTTGACCATTCAGCAGTCATTCTCATTATTAACGAAGACGCCGAAATGCGAGGACTGTTTTCAGCACCACATGACTGGGAAGATATCGCCGATGATCTAATCAGTATTCACGGTTAAGGTACCTCCGCCACAGCCCTGACCCGAAATGGTCGTTCCGATATCCATTATTTTCACTATCCTATGCAAAGTTACTATGAGCAAATTGAAATCTAAAAAGCGGCTACTCTTTTGCGTGTGTAGTTTGCTGATTGCCTGCACATCTTCTGCACAGCAAAACATAAACGTTTCTGAAGCCTGGGTCAGGGTTCCCCCTCCGGGCATGCAAATGTTAGCTGGCTACGGAGTATTTACTAATCTATCTCCTAATACAGTAGAACTGGTTGAGGCGCAAAGTAAGAGTTTTGAGTCCATCGGCTTTCATAAATCTGAAGTTATGGACGGTATAAGTTCAATGCACAAGTTAGATTCAGTTGTACTTCAACCAGGAGAATCAGCAGTATTTGAACCCGGCGGCAAACATTTAATGATCTATACACCACAATACGAAGTGCAACCCGAGAGTGTACAAATTGAGTTTGTAGATAAGGGCGGGGAAACCTATTCTGTTACCTTTAGCTTGTTGAAAAACGCCCCAGAGTGAGATTTTTAAACTTAGCCGAGAGATACTATATTAGATTACTGTGATTAAAGAACCACTAAACGGAGATCAACCCGGTATCACGTAAATAACTCAGAGCCGTTTCTACTCTCTGTTCTGAACAGTCATCGTGTAGTCTCAACAGGCCAATACGACTTTCTAGATCCGAAGGAATACATATGCCGCTGGAATCTAGCAACTCGTCCACTGCGATAGGTGTATTACAAACCAAAAGCATATCGCAGCCAGCTTTCAGCGCCCCCTTCGCAACATCTACGATACTTCCAGACTTTGCTCCTTCCATACTTAGGTCATCACTAAAGACAACCCCGTTAAACCCGAGTTTTTCCCTTAATTCAGTCTTTATCCATTCCGGCGCCATAGTTGCAATATTTGGATAAATTTCTGGGAAATTCACATGCGCGGTCATCACTCCTTCTAACTGACCAACTAATTCCTTATACGGAACTAAATCGCAGCCATCTAATTCAGCATAAATTCGATTGTCACAAGGTTTTTCAATATGTGAATCACCGCTGACACCTCCATGTCCAGGGAAATGTTTAGCAACGCTAGCCATCCCGGCTTGACGCATACCATCGGCAAAAGCTCCAGCCAGTTCTGAAACTGCATATGGGTCTTTATGGAAACTACGATCGCCAATAACATCGCTCCTAACGGATGCGACGTCCAATACCGGAGCGAAACTTATATCAACACCGCACGCTCGTAATTCCGCTGCCATAATCAAACCACCTGCGGCAGCGCCCATCAGTCCTTTTTGATAGTCCCTATCAAACAACATCCCATATTGCTGAGCAGCAGGTAACAAAACAAAAGCATCTTTAAATCGTTGAACCCGGCCACCTTCCTGATCGACAGCCACAATTAATTCAGGTGTTTTAATCGCCTTTATTGAGTTGACTAGATTAACTAACTGAGCTCGATCTTGGTAATTTCGCGCGAACAAAATCACACCGCCCACCATACTATGCTTCAGCCGACGACAGTCTTCCTGGTTAAGCTCTAGGCCTTCTACATCGATCATTAAGCAAGTCATTCTATTGTATTTCTCAATTACTCATTTTTACGTTTAAACTAAAAAAACCACTTCACACGACATGGCTGTCATCACTTTCGACTATATCAATCGACTCTCCAACAAAGACCCTATCAAATAAATCGACCACATCAGCATTACGCATTTTGATACAACCGTGTGAATTTGGAGTCTGCATTTGGTGAGAGTCAGGACAGCCGTGAATATAAATAAAGCGGCGCATGGTATCGCACTCACCTAAGCGGTTTCGACCAACTTCACGACCCGAGAGCCACAATATTCTCGTCAAAATCCAATCTCTAGGGTTTCCTTCCAGCTGAGATTGCTGCTCTAAAACCCGACTGTAAATCTCTCCCGTTTGCCGGCGCGCGACAAAAACAGCGTTTAAAGGTGCTCCGGCGCCAATTTTTGCCCGAATAATGTGAGCACCGAGCGGAGTACACTCGCTGCCTATCTTCTGGCCCACGCCATTTAATGCTGTCGAAATTGGGTACGTAGACTTTAAATTTGAACCATCATAGAGTTTCAGCACTTGCTTATTTATATCGACAAGCAATGGCATATTAACCTACGCTGGTAATCTTGGTTTTAAGGTGATCTAACAACTCGTCAGATGTTTCTTCTATCAACTCTAAAACATTGCTAAACCCATCAACCTTGCCATAATAAGGATCGGGTACATCTAACGTATTTGACGTAGAATTAAATTTCAAAAAATAATCTAAGTTTATACTTTCACTATACCCTTTAACCTTTTGAATATTAAGTAAATTTTCCTTATCCATTGCGAGTATATAGTTAAACTCTTCAAAATCTGACGCGCATATTTGACGCGCATAGATGCCGCTCATATCGTAGCCATTTTTTTCTGCTATTTGTATCGATCGCTCGTCAGGAGGGCTACCTATATGCCAGCTACCAGTACCCGCTGAATCAACTTGTATCGCATGCTGCAACCCCATATCGCGAACTTTACTACGAAGCACAGCATGTGCTGTAGGCGAACGGCAAATATTGCCTAAACACACGAATAGCACTTTTATTATCGGTTTAACTTGATCCAAAGCGACAAACTACAAGCGGTTTGCGAACAGCTCCCTCGCGATTGCTAGGTCTTTAGGGGTGTCGACGCCGATCGAGTTGCCCTCCTCTACGCGACAAACCTTTATTTTGCTGCCAGCTGATAGAATGCGTAATTGTTCTAGTGCCTCTAAATCTTCGAGCATCGACACAGGTAAGTTTGGCCACTCGCGCAGAAACGATACCCGATACCCATATATCCCTAAATGCCGCATAGCAGAGGTATACGCTTCAGTAGGTTTAGCGCCTCGAACCGCCGGTATGGGTGCTCTAGAAAAGTACAACGCATTATCTGCATTATCCACTACAACCTTTACTACATTAGAATCAAGATACTCAGCGACCGAATCTATTTGAGTCGCAGCCGTTGAGACGCCTGCGTCGTTTTCTCCGTCTAGCAGCACGCCTGCAACATTGTTAATCGTAGTTGGCTCAATAAACGGCTCGTCCCCCTGGACACTAACCACTACTCGATCCGGTTCCCAGCGTTCACTAGTAAATACCTCAGCTATCCGATCAGTGCCAGACTTATGACTTGAGTCGGTCAAAATTGCTTCGCCACCAAACTCCTCAACTACTTGCAGAATCTCATGACTATCAGTTGCTATAACAACAACTTCTGCGTCACTTAGTACAGCGCGCTCGTATACACGCTGAATCATTGGCATACCATGTAAATCCGCCAACACCTTACCAGGCAGTCGGGTCGACTCCCAACGCGCGGGTATAACTACATCAAATGGCATCTCTATTTAACTCTGGAATATATCTTTTCTATAACGTAAGACTATCTCAGCTATCACCCTCGAGTTTTCTCGCCTCTTCAGGCAGCATGACAGGGATTCCATCTCGCACCGGATACGCGAGCCCTGCTTTTACGCTGACCAGTTCATCTGCCTCTGCATCATATCTTAGAGGTCCCAATGTAACCGGACAGACTAAAATATCTAACAACTCTCGATCGATCATTACTTTCACTTTCCTAATTATATTTTCATTACTCGCTTAAGCACGGCAGTAAGTTCACCGCTTAACTGATCAGAGAACTGAGCAGTTGCTGGCACATAATAGAGCCCCGCGATGCTAAAGTCGCGGCATTTTACCGCGTCTTTTTCGGTCATGAGAATAGGTAACTTATCGTTAAACACAAGATCATCTTCAGAATATTCGTGGTGATCAGAAAACGTATGTTCAATTATCTCATAGCCCGCCTCTTGCAACTGACTAAAAAACCGATACGGTTTACCGATACCGGCTACCGCATGGACTCTAGTATTAACTGATTGCCATCGCACCCCACCGCTACGCACAGGTAATGGATCGCCCAGTAGCAAATCATAGTTTTCACCTCGCAAAGCACTGACATCGTAATCGTCATGGCCTGCAGGCGCCTCCCGCCAAGGTCCTGCTGGAAGTAGATAGGTGTTTTGAGTCGCCGCATGCGGATCGTGGACAATAATCTCTGCATCACGACCCAAGCGGTAGTGCTGTAGGCCGTCATCACTAATAAGAACATCTAACCTATCCTTTCCGCAAAGTTTCTCTAACTCACGCGCCGCAGCAACTCGATTTGGATTCACTATCACCGGACAGCTGGTACGTTCGGCCAACACTATTGCCTCATCTCCAACAGTTAAAGCACCGCTATTCTCAGAAACCAATAAAGGAACTTTTGCCACACTAGCGCCATACCC
>DNHK01000223.1 GCA_003485905.1 Gammaproteobacteria bacterium
CCGAGATATATCGTCCTGACAAGATCAAGATATCCGTATCGAATCTGTACATAATCAGCAGATTGCTGAATATCGTTTACATGTGATTGCCTGTACCAATCAGAGATAATGTTTCCGCTCTCGCAGCGAATCACAGGGTTGTCAAACCTGAAGTCAAAGTGCTCGGCTGCAGTCAAACCCGCTGGTGTCGGCTCAGGCGGTCCACTAGTGACCTCACCGCCCGTGGTCGTTCCCGTTTGAGAAACCCAAGGGCCACTAATATTAGGTTGGCCGTTATCTAAATAATTCGGACGCTTAGCAATCACATTCGAACTCGCTACGGTTTCCGGAACCACGATCCCCTCAATATTATTGTCGTTCTCTACATATCGTCCATCCGCAAGCACTATCGACTCCATCGCGCAGGCATTCGTCTCTCGGCGCGCACGTGCGCCAATAATTTGCACGAAATGCCCAGCTACCAACAAATCTTTTGTCCAGCCACGCCGAGCCAATTGAGTGGCACCAGACATTTCACAACGCCAGGGTGTTAGTCCTCCATTAGGGCTTGCAACTTCCAGGTGCACAACGGCGTGAGGATTTACAAACTGTACCCGGGTGACAACACCTTCAATTTCTACGAGGTCGTCAAAGTTGTAATGAGCTGCTGCACCATGGTGAGCATCCGCCGGGCCGACAACCGTCAATGCCAGTGCAACGACTGACCACAACAGGTACTGCCCCTGAATTCTACTGACAGTGCGTAAACTAAACATCTTGCCCTACCCCCCCCACTAACACTCTATATGATTATTACACCTCAAACTAAGTGTAATGCTACCTAACCTCACTACGCTAAAACTCTCGTAAGAAAAAAGCTTAAACGTTTATGCTACTCGCAAATTTAATATTTACAAAGTGATGTAATCGCCCGTATTAAGTCCTGCATCGCTATCCCGAGTAGCTTGCATCAGACACAGGCACACAAAGGCCTGCGTACCTGACGTGTAAATTCGGGTTTTACTTAGATCGAATTTATCTTCGAGTTGAGTATCAAAGTAAGTCACGGCCAGACTAGTTTACCCACAAGTCCGAAAACTCATTTACCGACATCGACTCTAAGTGCTGCTGAGTACTGCATGCATCTATAATTTGCTTCGATTGTTGCTCTGAGAACTGCGTTGCCAGGTTCCTATCAAACTTGTCTAGGAGTGCAGGGATTCCTTCATCCCTTCTTCGGCAATGACCAATCGGGTAATCAATCTTACGGCTTACAAGTTACAGAAGTTTACACTGGTAGAAAGTAATCTGCGTTATTCTATGTAGCGTAGAAAGGAATCTTGAGGTTGTCCTGAATGGAAGAGCATTCTGGTTGCGAACAACAAGACTGTTATTTAATTGCTAATGGATAATTTTGGGCATCTTGACATGAAAAATATTCTTCGTTTTTTAGTACTTTTTAGTTTCATCGGCAATGCCGTCGCGCAATCTGACGTCACTGTTTCTGGGCGCGTCCTAGTCGTTGATGAGGGATTAGGTGATGTCGCAATTACCGTACGAACAGCGGAAAATGATGAAATTGTCACTGGGGCTATAACTGATACTGAGGGACGGTTTATCCTACGCGGCTTAGCATCTGACGAGTACATAGTTGACTACTCAGCGCCGGGATATCAAACCGATTCAACTGAGTTGTTGATTGGCATCAAAAACACTATCTATGACTTAGGCGATATAACTCTAATTCGATCACAAGAGAATATTGAAGAGTTAGTGGTTACTGGTGTTGCTAATACTGGCGGTGTTAGTTTAGGCGCTCGTGTTTTCAATCTCAGTGACAATGTAGCGCAATCCGGTGGATCGATGCTTGATGCGATGAAGGGGCTACCCGGAGTTGCAGTAGAGCAAGATGGGAAAGTCACATTGAGAGGGAGTGATCGCGTAGTTATTTTGATTGATGGGAAACCGTCTGCATTGACCGGCTATGGCAATCAGAAAGGGTTAGATAGTATTCCATCGGCAAACGCAGAATCGATTGAAATTATCAACAACCCTTCTGCACGTTACGATGCTGCTGGGATGGCTGGCATTATTAACATTGTTTATAAAAAAGAAGAAAAATTGGGTTTTACTGGCGATTTTGGAATGACTGTCGGGGTCGGGGCATTATCAAAGCGTCGTGAGGATTTACCGACTGATTTAGGAAGTTTTTCGTCGAACCCCAAGATTCAACCTAACATGAATCTTAATTACAACACTGATAAGGCAATATATTTCTTACAAGCCGAGGTATTGTTTCAGGAGCGGCTACCGAATAATGAGTTTACTTCTCGCTTCTATGACGATGGCCGTATCATTGATTCGCAGGTACCGGAAAATCGTGAGCAAATCCATTATATCGTTAAAGCAGGTGCCGATTGGGTGCTCAACGATAGTAATAGTGTTTCACTATCGGGCGTATATGATCGAGAGAGACACGAAGATAATGCCGAGGTTCCTTTTATTGACCGTGCCACGGGAACTCGCAATCGCTTTTGGTTCTGGCGAGAAGAAGAGGTCACAGGGTTTGCAAACATCAGTCTGAGTCATAAGTATTCGTTCGCAGAAGCCGGCCATGAGCTCGATAGTAGAATCGAGTTTACTCGTGGCTGGGAAGATGAATCTTATTTTCTAAATGAAGTGTCTCCAGTAAGAGTCGGTACCGATGCTACGTTCCTCGATGCCACTGAATATACGCTACCAGTTCAATTAGATTATACCCGCCCTCTGGCCAATGGCCGTATGGAAGCTGGGGTTAAGTATCAGAAACGATGGATTCCGGTAAGCTATATATTCGAACCTGGAGAGCGGTCTGTTATTTACGAAGGATTAGGCGACTTCTCTGAGTGGGATGAGAATATATATGCGGGGTACGCAAATTATGTTTACGAAGCTTCTAGTTTCGATATTGAAGCTGGGGTAAGGCTCGAGCAAACTGATGTTGCCTATGAGTTCTCGCCAGAGAATATTTATTATGACGAAAACGATGCGTACGACTATTTTGAAGTGTATCCGAACGTTAGGGCTACTTGGTATATCAACGATGAAAATCGATTGGCTGTATACACGAATCGTCGGGTAGATCGACCAGGCGAACCAGAATTACGCATATTTGCTAAGTACGATGATCCTGAACTTTTGAAAGTAGGAAACCCTTACTTACGACCACAATTTACTAACAATTATGAGCTAGCCTACGAGCGTCTTTGGGACAGCGGCTCGCTCATTACATCTCTTTATTATCGCGATATCACCAACTCATTTTCACGAATATTCGCCTCAGATACGAGTAACCCAGATTACGATATCGTCAACCGAATTTACCAA
>DNHK01000364.1 GCA_003485905.1 Gammaproteobacteria bacterium
ACCCCAGAACTATTCAATTTACCCCCGCAGGCAATGTACGAAAGCTTAATGGACCGCCTCGGAGTCAGCCCGGAATCAACTGTAGTTCTATACGATAATTTTAATAGCCGGTTTGCAACGCGAGTGTTTTGGACTATGCGATATTACGGCCATCGCTCAATTAAAATCCTAGATGGCGGGCGTGGGGCATGGGAAGCGGCAGGTTTCGAATTAGTTTCAGAAACACCAACTGTGGCGACCAGTGACTATCGAGTGTCAACCATCAACACCGAGTTACTCGCGGAATTACCATTTATTAAATCACGCTTAGCAACTGACGGATTCGGTATTGTGGATGGTCGGCCACGCGCACAATATACTGGAGAAGCGCCCGGTGTCGTATATCACACCGGCACCGAACACGCAGCGCGGGGTCATATTTACGGGGCGCAAAATGTACCATGGGCAACAAACTTTAATGACGATGGCACGTTCAAAAGTACTGAAGAACTACTAGAACTATATGCCCCACACGGGCTAACACCCGATAAAACGATTGTTACTTACTGCAACGAAGGTCTGCATGCGTCGCCGCCGTGGTTCGTAATGCACGAACTGCTAGGCTACCCAAACGTAAAACTGTACGACAGCTCAATGGGCGAGTGGGCTAATCAACCAGAACCCAATCTAATTCTTGGTGAACACTGCATGTAGAGCTTTTAATTAGCTATGGTAATACCTGACCCAAAAATGGGTCTTCCCCATAAGGGTGATCGTCTAGGATGTGACATCACTCTTGCGGCGCTAGCAAATTTTCCAATCGTTGCGTAATTTGTTCAGTCTTGAAATTAGCAAACTGAAATTCCCATCCCACGACTGCAAGCTGAAAAGCTTCGATCTCGGGAGTAGATAATATGGTTGATGGCTGATCGGATGGCAATAACCCCAAGCGAAACCAACTTACCTCATCGTCTGTTTCGACAAACCGACTAAACACGAACTGCGTATCGTCATTTAACCTTATCGTAGTTGTCGTATCAGCCAACTTCGTGTCCTGCTCAGTATCAACTGCATGCGCACGAACCTGATCGAAAGTAAGCCCGGAAAGCAACGAAACAACTGAATCCAATATCGATGCGTACTTGAGAGATCGCCCATCTGGTAGCTCAGCCAACTGATAACCAGCATCATCGCCGCGACTTATATTCAAAGATTCACCATCACTATGCAAAATAGTGACGTCCAGTACATCACTAACATCAATATCAATTAGCTCGGTATTCAACCATGTAGAAACATCAAGACTGAGATTAATATCGGCATCTACTAGCCAGGAAGTAGGCTGATCGATTTCTCGCGCATAACGATAAGACCCCTGAGTATTACCAAATAGAACAACAGCATCTCCCCCACCCCAATCAAGCGCCACTTCAGTTGAATCTCCCTCTGACGAAACGCTTTCAACACCAAGACGTGCATAATACTCAGCCTTTGAAGTTTTCTCTTCGATCGTTTTCGAAGCCGCTATGGCTCGCAAAAATTCAGCTAGTCGGCCTGTATCAACCAAATAGTTCCCGGCTTGTTCCAATACCCAATCACCGGTTGGCGTCCGCAGAATATCTAGCTGATCTGTACCATTACGCAATACAAGATTGCGAATATCGTCAAGGTTGGAACTAACTTCTGGCACGAACAAATTACCCGTGTTAACTGTTTCATCCTGCTTCTGCAATACCAGAACGATTGATAGCATCACCAACGTAACTACCAACAATCGAATTACTGAGGACTTATTCATATAGCGCTCCCATAAAATCTTACTTATAAAAATCAGCCAGAAATAAAACGAAAGAATCTAGGCGTTAGAACGTACTGAACGTTTGCCAAAATGGACCAGCACACCAAATAATAAAATTAGAAGCGGGACAAGTCCTATATTTACTGCTTTTAACAAAGTACCAAGTCGATCGATATCTTGATCCAAGTTTCGACGTACAGCACGTAACTCGGTACGAATTCGGCTTCGCTCCTGCAAAAACCGATCCAATTCCGTTTGCTGCTGCGGAGTAAATGACATCGTGTCAGAACCCTCCTGACGATTACTTTGCAACTCACCGAGGCGCTGCTCTAAACTGGTTAATTCAGTTTGCAGGCTTTGTTCAGTTTCACGATACTGAGCTTCAGCAGACACCCGCATTCCATCTACAAGGGTAAACGGTCTATTAGCTGTTCCGCGACTTCTTACACTTATTAAATCTGCAGACCCTGTCAAATTATCCAAGGCATTAACCACAAAATTTCCGTTGTCTGCAAAAGCAGAAGGTATACGTTGGCCAAAGAAACTCTGCACCTGGACCCACATTCGGTCGCTCAAGAAGTCAACATCCGCGACAATAACCATTTGGCTATCTACAACAGATTCTAGTAAGTGTTCTGGAAAAGCCTCACTGTTCGCCCCTTGTGAGTCTGCTTCTGAAACATCAACATCGGCCGGCCGGCCTTCCGGGAAGGCCGTTTTAATCGGCCCGGAAAAACGCGCTGCGATAACCCGAGCCGAACTGTTGCCATCGAACTGATCGAACAAAGCTGTTGGATCCTGACTGAATTGATACAACATACTTTCGACAGTCTCTCCACCGTCACTAGAACTTATTAGTGGCTGCATTAATAAAGAACTCTGCTCATTCACATTTAAATGGCCTGCGGCAGATACATTTATAGTTTCTAATTCAGCAGTGATAATGTCGTCGTTATCAATTGCTCGATCTGTAGCACCAATAATTCCTGGATGCTTAAGCGGCTGACCTCCGGGGCCAGACACAGAAAGGGCGTAAATAGGATCTAACACTACCTGATCAATCAAAAACTCAAGCCCCCACGCATTAAACATCTTGTCCAAAGTTGACGCTCCAGGTTGTGGCGGCATTCCTTGGGCCATTGGTTCACCAGGAGCTACTTCTGCCAACGGATCAACAAATATTAACGCTTTACCACCTGCCAAAAGATATTGATCAATGCCATATAGCGTTTCCTCACTTAAGCCCGAAGGGTGAATAAGCCAGAGTAAACTAATATCATCCTCAATCTGTGTTGCGGATTGATCAATCTCCTGCACGTCGAACAACCCACGAGCTTGCTCAACGACCATCCACGGAGGGCTCGGCTGCCCCGTTCTAGGATCAATCGCCCCAGCAACATTGACACCACTCAGAAGCCCAATTTTAGTTCGCTCTGGTGTGGCCAAATTCGAAACCAGTTTTGCTAAATCGTACTCGAGAAAGGACTCCCGACCCGGTGCAAAGAACGGGATGTTTTGTTCATCGCCAATTGTATTAGTGCCGACCAAACCTAAATAAAGAGGATCTTCGCCAATGCCTGCGGACACCCCCTGCAAACCATACTGCGCAGCTTGATCTTCATCCTCTGAAAATGGTATAGGATCGAATTCACTGAGCTTTAATTTCCCGTTACTTCGATCCTCAAACTCACGCAGCATTTCACGTACCCGTTGGGCATACCCACGTAAACTTTGAAGGTCTTCGCTAGCCTGATCGGAAAAAAACAAATACAGATTAATTGGTTCTTCAATGCTTGAAAGCACCTTTTTTGTTCCTTCCGATAGCGTGAAAAGCTTATTTTCTGTTAAATCGATTTTCCAGCCATTAAACAATAAGTTGCTAAGCATGACCGCGATTACAAACCCGATCGCGAGCAAGACAAGGCTTACTCCAGCTAGTTTGTCGCTCGAGACAAACCTGTTTGAATCTAAAGATTTTGTGTCAGTTGTTTTTGTCATATTTCTATCTCTGTCTGGCCCTAATCAGCCTGCTTCAATTGCAAAATAACTGTGTTGGCATACAAAAACACACCCATTAACAATACAAAGTAAACAATGTCTCGAAAATCTATAACGCCGCGGCTAATGCTGGAAAAGTGAGTCATAAAACTGAGCGACGCGATCCCATCAACTAGCATTTGTGGAGCCCAAGCTGAAAACAAATTTAAAACCAGTGGAAACCCAGCTAATAAGAACCCAAAACAGACGACAACGGTCAATATAAATGCAATAACCTGATTACGCGTTAACGCCGATAGACATGCTCCAATCGCCAAGAAGCCCCCCGCCATCATCAAACTACCTATATATGCGGCGAAAATTGCACCATTGTCCGGAGACCCAAGGATATTTACCGTAATCCATATAGGAAAACTCAATGCTAACGCCAGCCCGGTAAATGCCCATGCAGCCAAAAACTTTCCAAGAACTGCTTGCCACGGCGTGATAGGAAGCGTCATTAAAAATTCAATCGTGCCGGACTTACGTTCTTCAGCCCACAAGCGCATGGTTAACGCTGGCACCAAAAATAAATAAAGCCAGGGGTGGTAATCAAAAAATGGACTGAGGTCTGCTTGACCCCGTTCATAAAATCCGCCAATTTCAAATGTAAACGTCGCGGTAAGAACCAAAAATATAATTAGAAACACGTACGCGACTGGCGTCGCGAAATATCCTGATAGCTCCCTATCGAATATCGATTTAGTCACGTTCATGCTGCTTTACCTCCTGTTATCGCTCGAAAAACATCATCAAGCTTTCCGGTTGGGGACTCTGATATGAGCTCACTCGGCGGCGCGTCCCGCAAAATCTTCCCTTCAGCAACTATTATGGCGCGACTACATAACGCTTCTACCTCCTCGAGAATGTGGGTAGAAATTAGGATTAACTTATTTGTCGACATCGATGTAATTAATTCACGTACTTCGTGTTTTTGATTTGGGTCCAGACCATCGGTTGGTTCATCCAAAATCAAAATGTCCGGGTCATGCAATATCGCCTGGGCAAGCCCCACTCTTCGCTTGAAACCTTTAGACAATGTTTCAATATTTTGATCTAAAACCGGCTCCAGATGCAGCGCAGCCACCACTTCCGTCATTCGGCTTTCTAGTCGGTCACCGCTAATACCCCTCACCTTTGCCACAAACTCTAGTAGTGAACGCGGCGTCATATCCGAATAACTTGGCGCGCCTTCAGGTAAGTAACCCATACACTTTCTAGCCGCAAGTGAATCGGTAGCTACGTCATATCCTGCCACGGTGATCTGGCCGCTTGTCGGAGGAACGAAACCGGTAATCATTTTCATCGTCGTTGATTTGCCGGCGCCATTTGGGCCCAAAAGACCAATGACCTCACCGGCAGCGCACTCAAATGAAAGTCCATCAACTGCAACAAACGATCCAAATTTCTTGGTTAAAGCATTTACTTTAATCATACGTATAAAAACCCTCACAGCCTGTAAAAGCCGATTAACTTGTACTACCAATTTGAATTAATACGCCCGAACGAGCGACTTATATAAATAATATTGTATCCAGTTTGGGTTTTTTTCAAGACCCGCAACATGAAAAATCATTAAGGTACTCAGCGCCTTTAACAGTAACACTCTAGCTCTATTTTGTCCGTGATAACCTGGGAAACCAAAACAGAATATTTACTGTTTGATTTATACTTAATAAATGAGCAAAGTATTTTTTACCCCGCAACTGTTTGAGTTTCTTGCCGAGCTGGAACAAAACAACGATCGTGATTGGTTTAACACCAACAAACATCGCTATATTGAGCATGTTCGCGAACCACTCCTAGACTTCATTGAAGCTCTCGGTGAGCCACTGCTTGGCATTAGTGAACACTTTGTCGCAGACCCGCGAAGCAATGGAGGGTCAATGTTTCGCATCTACCGCGATACCCGCTTCTCGAAAGATAAGACACCCTATAAAACGCATGTCAGCATGCAGTTGCGACACGAGGCCGGCAAAGACGCGCATGCACCCGGATTTTATCTGCAACTTAAACCCGGAGGCTGCACATTAGGCGGAGGAATCTATCGGGCCGACAATGCCGCGCTCAGCAAAGTTCGCGAACGTATTGTCG
>DNHK01000390.1 GCA_003485905.1 Gammaproteobacteria bacterium
CAGCCGGATGAAGTTCCAGCGGATAAATTGAAATATGAAGGTGTAATGCTTTTTGATATTAGTGATCCCGAGAATCCGTTAGAGCTTTCTCACTGGGAAACAGGAGCCTACGGCGTACACAGAAATATTCTGCATGACGGTTATGCCTACCTGTCCGCCAGCGCGCCGGGTTATCGTGCCCAGATATTTAAAATATTGGATGTTAGAGACCCTAAGAATCCCAAGGAAGTAGGTCAATGGGCGCAATTTGGACAGCGCTTAGGCGAAGAGCGTCAAGATGGCGTCATTCCAAGCTTTCATGGACCCGCTATTATTAGCCCTGATGGCAACACTGCCGTATTAGGTTTTACGCCAGATATGGTTACTTTGGATATCAGCGATAAAGCGAATCCGACGGTGGTTGGTCGTCTGCAAATTGTTCCGCCGTTTGTGAATAACGTCACCCAGTCGGTGCATTCAGTGATTCCGTATTGGGAGAAGGGTTTGGTTTACGTAAATGGTGAACCAAAGATTCAGCAGTGCGGGGAGTCGATATCTGCCAATATCATGGTGCAGAATGCTGACCCCACAAAACCTTATATGATGTCTACGTTTCCGATTCCAGAAGTGCCAGAAGGTTTTGCTTGGGACAATTTTTGTGATAGACCTGGGCGATTCGGTCCGCACAACGTTAACAATGAAATTCACAACCAGGACGTGATGCAGCCAAACGAATTGATTCATCTAGCCTATTTTAATGCTGGGGTACGTGTTTATGATGTTGCTGAGCCACGCTTACCTAAAGAAGTAGGCTGGTTTCTACCGGGTGATCCGGCAACGCCAAAGCGTTCGCAATCTGGTTATATGCCTATCTCGATCACACAGGAAGTGCTTGTTGATACCAGAGGCAATATCTTCACCTCTGGTGCAACTGGCATGTATGTTCTCCGAAATAGCGGTGAGTTGGGAGATCGTTGGTAAAAACAATAAGCTGGTAAAGACAATAAGATGGTAGTAAAAAAGGCGGTGTTCCAAATACATCGCCTTTTTTATTGATAGGAGTTACTCAAGTTGAAATTAATTTTTGCGCTATCGTTAACGCTTGCTGCTAGTGCAGCTTTTGCCCACCACGGAAGTACAGGGCAGTTTAACCACGATATAGAGCTGGACGTTTCGGGGGTTGTCACCGATATCCGTTATGTTAATCCACATTCTTATGTGTATTTCGATGTAACCAATGATGCGGGGGGAGTTGATCCTTGGCGTTGTGAAATGCGTGCCGGCAGCTTGCTAAAAAGGAGTGGTTGGACTGAAGAGATGTTTGCTGAGGGAACAGAGATTTCTATTCATGGTTCGGCTGCCCGACGAGAAGAGTTTGGTTGTTACACCAACACAATCACGTTTGCTGATGGCCGTGTTATTCAGAGAAATGAAACTATCGAGCTAGTAGCTGCAGATGAACCCGTACCTGTGGACGTTCAGCTTGCGCCGGGCACGCCGAATATCAACGGAAACTGGAACTGGGTGCGTGCCCCAAGAATTGCTGGCGCTCCCCGTGGAGGCGGTGTGCCCTATGCTGTAACAGCATTGAATTTAACCGAAACCGAGGGCTTTCATCGAGAAATGAACCCTAGGTTTCACTGTGAAGCGACCAATATTTTTCACGATTGGACCTTCGATGAGCACGTCAATACGATCACTCAATCTGATGATGAGATCGAGCTTAAATATGGTTTTATGGATATTGTGCGGACTATCTATTTGAATATGGATGAGCATCCTACAAATATCGTTGCTAGCCGAGCTGGACATTCCATTGGAAAATGGGAAAGCAATACCTTGGTTATAGATACCATTGGTTTTTTACCCGGTTGGCTTGAAGCCACTCGTGTAGGCGTGAAACATGGTGTCAATATACACACTACCGAGCGATTTACACTTAGTGAAGATGGTCAATCGCTCGTGCTCAGCTACACAATTGATGATCCTGATTATCTCGAAGAGCCTTATACCCGTGAAGTTACCGTAATCAGGACGCCTGCTGCTTACGATCCATATCAGTGTGAGGACCTTACCGAGGAAATTACCGAAGGTTTTTAGTTTTTTGAATTCTGTCTTTGGAATACCAGGTATCTAAAACGCTAGTTTCCATACAGGAAGCGTTGATATGTCAATTAATTAGTGTATAAGGTTAGAATCATTGCTCGTTAACGCACTTAGAGTTAAAGGGTGGTTGGCTAATTTTCAGCCATCGCACTAATTGCAAATTTCTGCATCTGGAAGTAAGCAGGCTATTAACCTCGATACAGGTAGGAAAAATGAAATTGAAAGCGTTCATAATAATCATTTCACTTTTGTCGATAACAAGCATTTCTTATGGTCATCATTCCATATCTCCGTTTGATCGAACTGCGTGGCTCGAATTTGAAGGTGTAGTGACTAAATTGAATTGGCGTAATCCTCATTTTGGTATGACTGTTAGTGTTACCAAGGACGATGGTTCTATAGAAGAATGGGAGATTGTGGCTGATGCAATCAATTCCTTAATGCGAAGAGGGCTTACTCGAGAAAATTTCGCGGTGGGAGAAACCATTCGCTTAGGTGGGTGGCCATCTTCACAGGGTCGACTAGAAATGTTGTCAACCAACGCTCTGTTTGCTAACGGGCAGGAATATATAATGCGGGATACGGATACTCCTTTAGTTTGGACTTCACCAGAAGGAGATATCGCAAAGCCAACCGACCCTGACGTAGCGTCTGATTTATTTAGAGTGTGGAGTTACAAGGCGATTTATGTAAGAAAGAACCCGTTCAAGTTAACAGAAAAATCTGCACAGGCTGTCGCGCAATACGACCCTTTTGTGGATATGCCTTCGTTGCGATGCATACCCCCGAGTATGCCTAACGCGATTTTGAGTCCCTATCCCTTTGAGTTTTCAGAAGAGGGCGATGATATTCGACTAAGCATTGAAGAATGGGGCTCAGAGCGATTGATTGATATGACCTCCTCTCAGATACCTCAAGATGCACCCAGATCAAGACTGGGGTACTCAATCGGCAGATTTGAAAATGGCTCTCTGCATGTTCACACCGAACGACTAATTAACGGATTACTTGATGATGATGGTTCGTTGATGAGTCAAGACGCTACGCTAGATGAAGTCTTCACGATTGCACAAGATGGTATTACGTTGAATTACGAGGTAACCGTAACCGACCCCGAATACCTTGTAGAACCAGCCACCTGGATAGCTGCATGGCAATGGAATCCGGATACTATTATGCGGCCGTATGAATGTGAATTTGACGCTCAATAGGCTGATTAATCCACTATTTGTAGTTGCCGATCGTAGTTGATGTAAGCAATTCAAGTATTTTGATGCCCGCTGTACGCCGATAGCGGAGATTCAGACAAATTTGAAATCGGCGTTTAATCACGACTCGGTAGGAGAATTACATTGAAAATGACTCGTAAGTCCTTTCTGCGCCTAACGGCTGCAGCTGCCGCCTCAACGGCTTTTGGTAAACAGGCTTTTGCTCAATCTTCTGTGGGCAGTGTGCCTGACGGGAGCGCATCAAACGGACCGCTATTGATACGTGGTGCGGATCTACTGACCATGGATCCTGAGCTAAAAGAAATCGAAGGAGCCGATGTTCTGGTCGAAAATGGAAAAATTGCAGCTGTAGGTAAGGGCTTGGCCAGAGAAGGAGCTGAAGTAATTGATGGTGGCGGCATGATTCTTATGCCTGGCATGTCGGATGGGCACCGTCATGTTTGGCAGATTATCGATGCAGGAAGACTGGCGAAAACTGCTCCGTCGGGTTACGCGGGCTACCAGGAATGGAAAATGCGGACTATCGTTTCGATGACGCCTGAAGATCATTATCTCGGAGGACTGGTAGGAGGTTTGCTGGCGATCGACTCCGGTGTCACATCGATCATTGATTACGCACATGGGCAAATCAATGAGGAGAATGCATTAGCTGCCGCACGGGGCATCAAAGACTCTGGAATTAGCGGGTGGTTTGCCTTTCAGATGGGTGTTTCTTCGTCATATAGGCCAGGGGATACAGTCCCTCTTGCGGATGCGCATGCTCAACGAATTGCCGAGACTACCGAGGTGCATTGGTCGATAGCGGAGCGTCTGCAGAAAGAAATATTTTCTGACAATGCTGCGGTTATGCAGTTAAGTCTTGCACCCTCCTCAGTTAACGGTAGCTTGCTATCAGAGATTGAGACGGAATGGTCTCGAATCAGAGCCATGGGCGTAAAATTGATCTCATCTCATTTACATAAGACGGCAGAACCAATGCCGGAGGGCTACATGGGATACCGAGATTCTGGAATCCCGGATCTTCATAAGGCTGGTCTCTTGGGCCCGGACTATCATTGTACTCACGCCAACAAGCTTACCGCAGAAGAACTTGAAATGTTGCGTGACAGCGGTGGCATGGTTTGCGCGACAGCCATGGGTGAATTTCCCTATATGGCTGCAGAAGCTATTCGTGGACCTTCGGTGCACGCTCGGGCGCGTGCGGCAGGTGTGGCGGCCGGCATAGGTGTAGACGTAAATTTAGTATTAACTCAGGACTATTTTGAGCACATTCGCGCTGCCTTCTGGTCTCATTATCTGGAACCTGCGGGTGTTGACATTGCCAAGCAGTACAAGTCTGAGGACGTACTCGATTTTGCCACGGCTCTGGGCGCTAAAAGTATGCGGCTTGGCGATGAGACTGGGAGTATTACGGTGGGCAAACGAGCTGATCTTGTATTACTTAGAACGGACCGCATGGGTTTTGCTATGCAGGGAACCTTGGCCGATCGAGTGCTTAATTACGCATCGCGAGAGGATATTGATAGCGTTTGGATCAGCGGTCAAGCGAAAAAGCGCAATGGCAAGATGATCGGCGTTGATTGGCCTGAACTAAAAGCGCAGGTCGCGGCGGCCCAAGCGCGTTTTGGGCCGCTAGCGGACACCATTACATTCACGTGATCTGGGTAGGGCGCTTTTGTCGACTTTACGTTCACAGGCTAATCCCTTGAGGGGCCCTCAATAGAGGGCCTTTTTTCAGTTTAAGATTTGCCCCAGAAGAATTGATTCAAATAGATTCAGATTACAATAACGAATTTCTACACTGTTTTTTATGAAAGTATTCGACTCGTTAAAGAAGCAACTCGGCCCTGGATTAATGTTTGCCGCCGCCAGTGTGGGGGTGTCACATCTGGTGCAGAGCACGCGTTCAGGTGCAAGCTTTGGTTTGGAACTGGTGCCCCTTATTATTCTTGTTTGCTTTCTTAAATACCCAACTTATCAATTTTCAAGTACTTACGCACAAGCTACTGGCTCATCGCTCTTATACGGTTATCGAGATATTGGTAGGTAGGCGCTCATTGTTTGGATGGGTATTGCTTTTTTTACCATGGCAATTATCACCGCTGCAGTGGTATTGGTTACTGCTGGCGCTCTAAACGTATTGCTTGGTACACATATAGCGGCTAATAATCTAGCGATACTACTGATGGTTCCTACCGTCGCCATATTAGTAATCGGTGGCTATAACTATTTGGAAAAAATTGTAAAAATACTGGTCTTGGTTTTTACTTTTTTAACGCTGTTTGCAACAGCGAATACCCTACCTAATTTAAATGTCGAAGAACTAAATCTCTTTAGCCTTTCGGCTTATTCTGCCTCGAACGTCTTTTTTCTCGCGGCTCTAATCGGTTGGATGCCTAACGGTACAGAGTCCAGTATCTTACAATCAACTTGGGTTGCCGAGAAAGCAAGGTTGAATAAGGGCTTTAAGAAATCGAACATGTTGTTCGACTTGCGCCTTGGGTATATCGGCACGGTTGTTTTAGCCTTGGCCTTTGTGTTGATGGGTGCATCGCTCATGTACAGCCAAGGAATTCAATTTGAAGATTCTTCTGTTGGTTTCATAAATCAACTAGTTAGCCTTTACAGCCAATCCGTTGGCAGTTGGAGTGCTCCGGTCATCAAGCTTACCGTATTCATTATTTTATATACCACTGTCATAGCGGTGATAGATGGGTATTCTCGTGTGATGTCTGATGGGGTGTTAATCATTAAAGAGATCCCTTCCCAGACCACTACGAGCCGTTATTACTATCTCTTTATAGGCATAAACTGTATTTTCGGTTATCTAATCATTCACTATTGGGTTTCTTCCTTTACCCAAATGATTGACTCCGTGACCACACTGTCTTGCATCATTGCCCCATTGATAGCAATCCTAAATATGAGGGCACTCTATACCGGTGCCATTTCTAAGATCGATAGGCCATCACAATTCATGAAATATTATGGTTATACGGGAATTGTGTTTATGAGTTTATTTGCAATAAGTTATCTTTACATACGATTTGTTTACCAAGGTTGAGCCCTGTTATCAAAAGCATCAAATGCTTTTGTTTAATATAGATGCTGCGATCAATAATATCTAAGCGAGTGACGATCTAAGGCGATTAACAGTCAATTAAATTTAAACCTATCGACGACTACTTTGTTAGCCTAACGTATTGGGTTAACTCATAACCCCCGACTAAATTATAGAAGGAAATTTTATGCCGTTAGTAACCCCAAAAAACGAATCTATACTGCCCGAAGATCTCCAAAGCAAAATCCAGTTCTTTAAGGGGCCTCTTGGCGTGGTGCCAAATAGTATATTGACCATGGCCTACCACCCCAATATTGCCAAAGCTTTTACCGCTTTAAACGTGGCAGTGATGGAATGTCATGGAGAGGTAAGTGGTGAACTAAAACGCTTGATTGGCTACATGACAAGTGCAACTAGTGGTTGTAAATACTGCCAGGCACATAGTGCTCTGGGTTCTAAAAGGTTTGGGACGACCGATGAGCGGTTTAGTGAGATATGGAACTTCCGCGACAGTGATAAATTTAGCGAGGCTGAAAAGGCCGCATTTGAGTTTGCTATTG
>DNHK01000110.1 GCA_003485905.1 Gammaproteobacteria bacterium
TAGAAAGCGGTGCAATGGTCGCTGCGGGCGCGCTAGTCACCCCCGGTAAGCGCGTACCAACTGGGCAGGTATGGGGAGGCAGCCCAGCCCGATACATGCGGGATATTCGGCCAGAAGAAGCAGAATATATTGCGCTCAACACCTCCCGGTATGTAGACCTGGCCAATACTTACTTGGTAACAAGTCCGAACTAATAATAATTCCCGGGCTAGTTGAAAATATCGGAGAACTGATCAATTTCCGGAAAGCGACTAGGTGCATTCCGCGGCTGTCGGCTATCCGGTGCGCTTATGCTACGCAACCACTTAACCCCAAATTGCTCAGCTGCTTCTAACACTGGTTCACTATCATCAATAAATAATGTTCGAGCAGGATCAAACTTTACCGTATCTGAAAATCGCACCCAAAACGCTGGCGATTCTTTTGGGTGCCCATAGTCATGAGAGCAATGTATTTTATCTATAGCTTGGCCAAGACCAGTCTTATCAAATTTAAAGTCAACAACGCTTCGGTGAGCATTGGTCAACAAAGCCGGCTCTGCCGCTAACTTCTTTATTGCATCGAGTAGTTCAAACACCCCTGGCCGTAAAGAAATTTTTTGCGGATTCTTGTATTTAAGGCGCATGACATCTATATCCAATTCGCGTGACCAATAATCAACACAATACCAATCAAGCTGCCCCTGCTTTGATTCAAACTTCGGTACCAGCGACGCCAAAGCAGACTCAACGGTCAAACCATTGATCCGGGCATACTCCATCGGTAGCACCTGTTGCCAAAAATGATTGTCAAAATGTAAATCCAAAAGTGTCCCATCCATGTCCAGAAATACATGATCAATGCTCTGCCAGTCAATTTGTATATTGGTATTCATAACACGGTAAAATGAATAGTGTTTCTAGAAACAGTGGATCGATTTCTTCTCTACAAGCAATATGACCGAACTATCTTCTCTTGTTACACCTATATTCGATATAGCCCGGATTGCTGGTGAGGCCATTCTAACGATTTATGAACAAGACTTTAAGACTACAACAAAGATTGATGGCTCGCCTGTAACTGAGGCCGACTTAGCATCTCATGACATTCTTGTCCGCGCACTAGAAGAACTGTTACCTGGAGTGCCGGTTCTTTCTGAAGAGTCTGAAGATATACCGTTCAAAGATAGATCCAAATGGTCTATATACTGGCTAATCGACCCATTGGACGGGACCAAAGAGTTCTTAAAACGAAGCAATGAGTTCACTGTTAACGTAGCGCTTATAGAGGCCAACAGACCCATTTTAGGTCTTGTTTATACCCCGGTACTAAATCGATTTCACTGGGGCTTTCAGAATGGAGGGGCGTGGCGTACTCAAAATGGGAAACAACGCCGCATTCGAACGCTAGAGTACGAAGGTGGTCCTGCGTGTATTGCAGCTAGCCGCTCGCACGGTCAGCGGCGATTAGCTGGGTATCTAAAATCATTTCAACTCACTGAAGGAGATTATGACCTGCAACTAATGGGCAGCGCAGTAAAAATTTGTATGGTGGCTGACGGCTCCTCACATTTGTATCCAAGATTTGGGCCAACCGGCGAATGGGACACGGCGGCCGCGGATATAATTCTGCATGAAGCCGGGGGTCAGATACTACAACACAATATGCAAAAACTTGAATACAACAAACGATCATTAATCAATCCAAGTTTCTTCGCTTGCTGCTCGGGAACATATGATTGGTCAGCTTTGCTAAAAAACGACCTTTTGACGGCACACAAAATTGAATAGCGGAGGTAATAGTTCCATAAACCGTAAGTTGCTTGGTGCGTTATCTAACCGCTATTTTTGCCCCGCCACAATCCTTTGACTGAAACCCAACAATTTAAAAGATAAGCACTAAGTCGGCGAGCTACCGGGAAATCTACTGACAACAAAACCAAACCCATTGGAACCATCCACAGTCCTAACACCGGTAGAAAAGGGCCTAACACGCCAGCAATTACCAACGACACCCCTACCGATGCTCGCACTAGCGAACTTGGGTGCGATTTAAAGTACGCAAGCATTTGGTCTATTTTTCGTCTAAGTTCCATATTTATCAAAGCTAATCTACGCTATTCAAGACAAGCTAGCTTTTCTCAGATCATACTAGTTGACCCTTTCGCCAAAAACAGATTGAATGACCAAGATTTAACAGCCTGTCTAGTGTTTAAACTAACGCCAATAACAATGTGAAGCACAAAATATGTCGCTAATATTTAGCAAAATGCACGGCTTAGGAAATGATTTTGTCGTCCTTGATGCCATCAGCCAACATGTAAATATGACTGCTACTCTCGCTCAAGCATTAGCCGATCGACGCTTTGGCGTCGGTTGCGATCAGATTCTTTTAATTGAGAATCCTAGTACGCAGGATGACGAGTTTAGCTACAGAATATTCAATCAGGATGGTTCAGAGGTATCGCAATGTGGCAATGGCGCTCGCTGTTTCGCAAAGTACGTTAGTGAGAAAGGTTTAACACAAAGCAGTCGTATTTCCGTATCAACTCTAGCCGGAAAACTGGAGCTAGTAATTGAAGAGAATGGTTTAATCACGG
>DNHK01000073.1 GCA_003485905.1 Gammaproteobacteria bacterium
GGTCGTCTTCCGCGGATAGCGCGCTTTGGCTGAGAATGCATCCAAGCCCGAAGGCAAAGCGCGCGATGTTTGTTAAAAGAGGCATGCCACAAGTTAGCTTAATACACCCGCCGCCGCAATGGGTCTTTTTGAGTCGGGACTGTGGTTTTTGGCAGGTTCTCGATAAGGCCGAAAACGGCTTGCTAGGCACCTTATACACGTAATCAGGAAGAGCCTAAAAGTAAATAGGACCGGAGCCGTCCTATGGGCGATCATTCAGGAGAAAGTAGTCCACCCTAGGCTCCCCGCTAAGGTCTTCTAAGTCCGTACCATATGCCAGGTCCATGCCATCGCGAGTTACAGTAGCAATACCAGTAACTCGAGCATTCGGTAAAACTCCGACCGGTTTGTCGAAAAAAGGGACCCAATTGCCCTCTTTCTGGTAAGCCGCAACAATGCCTACGACAGGGCGAGGCCCCGGTGGTACAACAGAAACAATATCTGCGGCATAAGGCTTTGTTTTAATTGGAGTCGTGCCGATCCGAGTCGCAATAGCCACTGGTAATAAATTAATAATTCTAAAGGTTCCACCGGGGAATGCCTTTGCGCTATCATCAAAAAGTCCTAAGCGCCAGACTTGTGCTTGATTGTGAATCACCCCTAGAGCTTTCCGTAAAGAACCTGGATCAGCCTCAGCAATAGTTTCATAAACTAATCGATCCTCAATGAGCGTCTGACGAAAAATGCGCACTTTCCCTTCCGACAGTCGCACATTAAAGGGCTCGCTAACCTCGTAAGGAGGTAAATTAGTTTCTGTGTAATCTCCCTCGGCATTGAGATAATACAGATCCTTTAGGCCTTTTTCTACTGCAATGAAACGAACTTCAATTGCCTGTACCGCCTGAATACAGATACCCAAAATAAAAAATAATATAGTAGAGCTTTTCATGCTCCATTTTAGGTGTGAATAATTCATAATTCTGCCGCAGTAAGGTAGCGCAGGCTAATAATCTTGTAACGACGTCCCATCAACTGATTCGTGGTACCCTGCAAATCATCTGTAACCACACTGGGCCGATCTTGTGCGGAATCAACATACTCAGGAATACGTTGAACCACTAATTCGCAATAAGACTCGGCAGTATCCTGACTATCGAACGCATTGCTGGCACTCCCATAACTACGCACCAGAAAAGTGTCTGATCGTACTGACATCGCGGGAGCCAGTGACTGCAGCAAATCTCCCTGAAGAACCCACCCTGGGATTCCTGCTGTCGTTGCCGCTGGAGCTAGGAGTGAACCGTCAGCATCAATTATTTTTCCCCCTCCAAGGTTCTGGGTTTCCTGATAATCAAATAAATCTTTACCAGTCGCCTTGGCTTCATCCAGTGCTAAACTTGGTTTAAGTGTAAAGTATTCGAAATTTTGGGTCCGGTCTAGCGCTGACTGCAAGGCGCCAGAGCTTCTGGTATCATATCCATTCGTCTCAGCGTTCATTAAGTCTCTATTAACAAAATCCGCCATACTAAGAAATGGCCCCCTCAGCTTCACTTCTTCGACAATAGCTCTCGCAAGATCATTGAGAGCCGATTCTTGAATGTGCCGCCAACCTGTCCAAAAGCGTCCCAAATCATTTGTTGAGCCATCTACATATTCTTCAATTTGATAGAGGCTACGTGGAAATACACCATAGGCATCTGCAGAATCAAGTCCTCCAAATGCGACGCCTCTAAAACTACTAAGAAAAGCGTGCCATGCTTCTACGGATGTTGAATTCACATTAAACCCCCCATCAATATAAAAGTCTTCAGCCACCTTCGTCGTGCTAACATTTTGAAAGCTTGTACCATCGAGTGGCTCAAATGGCGCTAATCGGGTGTTAGTGAGGCTTTCGATATTACCAGATAATGGCACCGAGGAAAATAAATAACGATCAAATAGTATGTCATTAATTACATACGAAAGGTCTAAGAAAGAATTAGTCCCAACTGCTTGATAGAATTTATCACGAGGGACGAATGGAGTCACATAACTATTGCCAACAGTATAGGCTGGTGCGTAAGCCGTTTCTACATTTACGAGTAGGTCACTCGTTAAATCCTCCTGCCAATCGGAAGGAGTATCAGCATAACCGCCCGCATTAAAATGTTGCAACTGTCCAATTGATGACATCCCCGACTCGGCATCGCTACGCGGCAGGTCAAACAATACAGTCTTGCGGGAATCTACCGGATCCTTAGAGTACGCGACAAAGCCCGCTCCCCAAGGGAATGAAGATGGATCGCTTCCAAGAGTATTCGTATCGGATATTGTGTGAGAAAACTGCGCACCAAAAGTAATGAAGTATGTGCGATAATTGGCTGAAGCTAATGACGTCTGCTTCATCTTTACCTGTTGTGGGCTACGGAAGTTTAGATCAGTCAACCACCCGCCGTTATTAGTTGAATATGTATTAGCTACTGGTTCACTAATACCTCCGTTTAAAAACAACATAAAAGAACTCGCACCCGGTGAATTGTTATTCTTTTTCCAATCAGTATTGATAGGATTACTTTTCGTAGCGTGCCAACTGCGCGAATACACATCTTGCGGCAAATCATTGATCAACCAATGCCCGAGATGCTGTGTGCTAGGACCGTCGTTAAATCCCGCGGGTCCTATGGTTTGGACAAGCTTTTCTTGGGCATCATCAGGTAGCGTAGTGCGCACCCACGTCCCACCACCGGTCGATAATTTCCAATTAAGTGGTTTTACACGAGTGCCATCTTCGAGCAGAGTGCCGTTAAGGGTTTGCGGGTTTCCATTAGGCACTAAGCGGATCGAAGAAAAACCAGCGTCCCAACCTTCCTCAAAAAGAAATTCTTGTTCAGTATTCGCACCCAAAATTTGATTACCTCCAAACTGTAACTGACAGTCATAATCCGTTGTATAATTTGAACTGTTAAAAGTATAGCCATATGCAGAATCGTTATCATAACTGAGCGTAAAGATCTTTGCTTCTCCAGGTTTCAATGAAACCGATGGCACAGTAAATACCATATGTTTAAATATATCTTTTAACAATATCCGTGGATACAATGGTTCCAGATCATCCGTTTCTATTTCTACACGAGTATATTTCGATTGTAAACGAATACGATAATCTTCCACCTCTAAAGTCACATTGTATGGATTTGCCAGAACGAACCAAGGGCGTAGGTGGTGATTTACCTGGTATTCCCTATCGGCTGGGGCTTGTGTTGAGTTGGTGTAATTGCTATCAAGTAATACTGCGAAATTAATACTTAGCATAGTTAGGATTGGAAATACCCCATGGCTCTCTTTTGTTTGAGCCCTTGCACTAATGGAGGAGGTACCTGTCTCTTTTGCCAAATCATGATAGGACGCTAATTGCTCCCATGTGATGCGATTGTAGGCATCTGGTATCACCAAGCTCCCATACTTTTCATCATCCAGGTCTTTAATATTTTGAAATATTGATCCCGCGTTAACCCCTTTATTCAAAATGTAAGTCAGATCCTCTTTTAAGCCTCCCCTTTGCACATCCACTAGCAGCGATTGGCTGTAAGTGGTGAGGTCATGCGAGTGAGCTTTGAGGTTAGACACAGAAGAGGAAAGTTGCTCCGCATTGATCGCCTTGGATAGATCACTGCGAAAATTGGGGCTATCCACATATGAATACGTTGTGCCAATTGAATCCAATGCTTCCACCCCACTCCGTGTCGCCGTGCGAAGGCGCGCTGTAGAATCACCTGCAATTAAGTTCTCGTCTTCGACTAGGGTCAGCTTTGCCTTGACGCCCTCATCGCCGACCCACCATGCGTATTCTCCAGTATTTTCGTTGTTCTGCCCCGTAATAGGCACTGGCTCTGCGCGAACCGCTTCGGCTAAAAAGTTTCCATTACTAGTTTTCTCAGAAACTAAAATCGGCCATTCCGAATCGGTAGCTTCTGCTTCATTAAATGGCGCTTGTTGTGACTTGGAGACTAACCAACTAATCGGATCCTCACCTGCTGCTGCCGTGGCATCCCAAACCGCTGTATGTTGTTTTTTAGAGTCCACGGTTGTATCGATTAACTCACCCGTTCCCGTCACCCGCTGATCGGGCCCTGTGTAGCGCTGTAAGTCCCCCAGCGCGATCATTGCCCCGAGCTGGGCATTCATGCGTGCCTCAAGCTGAGCAAGCTGAATATTCGAACTCTGCGTTTCGACCCGCACCAGCGTGGTGATGCTCAGAATTAGCAGTAGTACGAAGGCCATCAGGGACAGCGCGATAACCAGCGCAAAACCATGAGTTGGTGCAGAACGATTTTTCATTTAGCGAAAGGGGACAAATGGGGCGTCGGATACGGAGCAAAACAAAGGATGACGCGAAATGACAGAGATTTAACAAATTACTTTATACGTGTAAATATAAATAGTACCGATGGCTAAATTGCAGAAAACGTGGATTTTAGTAAAAATTGACTGCTTTTTATATACTCACAAATGACTTAAAAATACAAATTAATGAAATTCACAAGAATCAGGATCCATAGTTGCCAAACAATCAGTTTCATTTTATGTTATTTACGGTTCAATTTTACCTCTTAGATAAACTCACTATCTAGATTAAACTACAGTTGTTTCTTGGCCCCCTTAGAAAAACGGCTTAGCCCATGTTACGACGTAAACACATCCTGCTGCTGCTTGAATGGTATGACTACCGCATCCACCGAGGAGTCGCTCAAATTGCGCGTGAAAACGGTTGGCAACTGAATTGCCCGAAGAGCTTTACCCACAACGAGGGCATTCTAAACAATTGGCAAGGAGACGGCTGTATTGCTCTGCTGCAATGCACACAAACACTCGAATATTTTCGCACACACAAAATTCCCTTGGTCGACCTCGGGCTCGGCGACCACAATCTATCGATTCCCAGGGTCGTGACTGACAATGAAGCAATCGGCCGACTAGCTGCCGAACATTTCAGGGACCATGGTTATAAACAGGTCTTTGCCTTAACGGCCGATGGAATCAAAATGTATGAGGAGCGTCTGCAAGCGTTTATCAACCACATGGAAGCGGATGGCGGCAAAGTCACCGTGTTTGATTCCGCGGGTAGGACTGAAAGCAAAGTAATTCAGGAATTGCATGACCTCGCTCAAGCGCAGGGCCGTAAAATGGAAGAACTCTCGGTGGGTTTCTTTGCTTTCCAAGATACCGCGGCAGCTGAGATGATCTCTATATGCCTCAAAAACAATCTGCGCGTGCCAGAAAACATCGCGGTGCTGGGGGTCGACAATGATGATTTAGTCAACCAAGGTCTGAGCGTCGGACTCAGTAGTGTTGATAGCGACCAGGAAGGACTCGGCCTGACCGCCGCAAGAACATTGCAAAAATTACTGGATTCTAACTCTAGTAGAAGCTCCGATTCCATCCTACGTCACCCGCCAAGCGGTGTCGTCTCACGGCTCAGTACAGATTGCTACGCAGTCGCAAACCCATTAGTAGCTAATGCACTGCACTGGATCAAAGATAATTTCTATCATGGTATACAGGCAACGGATGTCGCAGAGGCCATGGGCGTCACTCAGCAAGGTCTGCAAAAGGCATTTGCCAACTGCTACAGTAAATCACCTGGGCAAGAAATACGCCATCAACGCACGCATGCGGTGGCACACTTGCTGCAAACGACAGAGGCCAACTTGGATGAAATCGCTAAAAACTGTGGCTACTACTCAGTCAATTCTTTGATCAATAGCTTTCGGGCTGAACATGGGACGACCCCGGGAAATTATCGCAAACGCCTTAAATTGCCATCGAATGCTTGAGCCATTCACCCTGAGGAATAAAGCAGCCATTGGACCTTAAGCCTTGTCCTACAAAGCACAGACTAGCAGCGGCAACAGCTGAATGGTGGAGATACCTACGAATGAGGGACGTCTGCCTATGGGTTTTTAATCACCCTCCAAAAAGCG
>DNHK01000339.1 GCA_003485905.1 Gammaproteobacteria bacterium
ATGCGCTTATGGAGCCAGCCGGTTATGCACCGGGTCGTGGCACGGGAATGCGTGGTGCTACGATGATGTATCAAGGTAACTTAATGGCAATGCGTCCGTTTTGGATTGCTAAAATCGATCCAAAATCTTGGGAAGTCGTTGACGAGTTCCCGATTCCAGGCTATCGACCAAACTGGATAACAGTCGATTCTGCGAAAGAGTATTTATACGTTATTACTACCACCTCTCAGGTTTCAAAGGTCGATATTAATACTGGTGAAGTTTTGTGGACAAATGGTACAGGGATTGGTCCTTACGGCGGATCCTTGAATGCCGACGAGTCCGAGTATTGGGTCGCAGATAAGGGTGAAGCAGCGCATCATCTAGGCCGTACTATTACCGTGATTGACACCGAAAGTGGTCATGCTACGGATACTCTGTTTGGTGCCTATAAGGTCGACCATGTGTTGCTTTCTCCAAATGGTAAAGAAATGTGGGCCACTAGTAACGGAGAAGGGCGCATATATGTCTATGATGTCGAAACCAAAGAGATTATTAAGAAAATCGATATGCCAGGCAATGGTGACGCCCATGGTTTGATCTGGGTGCATTACGACGAAAATGGACAACCAATAACTGTACGTGACCAGGGTAATTTCCATGGCGGAATTAATCCGGCGCTAGGCAAGGTTCTGGACTACTAGGTTTTGTACTGCTCGCTACTAGAGAGTAGTGGGCAGTATTTTAGTAACTTTAAGACTAAATACGATCCAGAATTAATAACTAAAGAGAGCTGGAGAAAAGGTGAATAATATATTTAGGTTGGGTAAGAATAAGTTGGTTAGTCAAGGCGCTCACAAAACGTGCACAGCTCTTGCGGCCATGCTAATTCTGGTCGCTGGCCTCGTAGCACCGGTCGCGACGTTTGCCGATACTATTGCAATGATTGGTACTGGTTCAGTCGGTAGTGCTCTAGGGCCACGATTTGCAAGCCTTGGACATCAGATTATTTACGGTTCACGCAGCCCAGAGACCGAGGAAGTAATCGCTTTGGTCAAAGCGACTGGTAACGATGCATCTGCAACTACTCCTGCCGCAGCCGCTCGTGAGGCAGATATTATAGTACTTGCAGTACCCTGGGCGGTTGCAGAAGAGGTTGCGATAGGACTAGGAGATCTGTCCGGTAAAATCATTATCGATCCGATTAATCCACGGGTTTTTGATGACGAAGGTTGGGCAGACTATCCTAGCTATACCTCGAATGCCGAGCGGATCCAAATTCTCGCTCCACAAGCAAAAGTGGTAAAAGCGTTTAGTACTATTAGTGTCGATACAATGATTGATCCGACGCTAGTTGATCACCCTCTAACAATTCCGCTGGTCGGGAATGATGCCGACGCAAAAAAAGTAGTTGCCGAGATATGTGAAGCGCTAGGTTTTGAAACTATGGATTTTGGACCAGTGCGTTACGCCCATGTCCTGGAAGGTTTGTATTTATTACGCGGTAATGCCAGGCTTTATGATAACTATTTTGAGTGGAACTATCCTGCGAGCAAGCGGGCCAGATAGCCTAGATCTGGGACTGAAGTGCTAACGTAGTCCTTACAAACCTTTAGCATTCGTACGAAACCAATACTCTGGGGCGAGTAATAGCTTGATCGCTACTACTTGCTGAGGAAATAAATGCATCTTGATATCAAGCCTAAGCAGTAGCTAACTATTGATGAGAGAGCGTAAACACATTCATAAACTTATAAAGATATAGAACAGAGGAACATGCAAAATGAGTACATTTAAAGTCGTCCTGACAGACAATATTTTCCCGGATTTAATTATTGAGCGGGAGATGCTTGCGAAAGTTGATGCTGAATTAGTCGAAGTTACTGACCCTTCAAAATTGGCCGAAGAAGTAAAGGACGCGGATGCGGTAATAAACACTTACGCTGAGCTTACTGCCGATATCATCGGTGGTATGGAGAAGTGTCGCTTGATTATTCGGAATGGTATCGGAGTGAATACCATTGACGTTGATGCCTGTAACGAGAATGGAATTATGGTGGGTAATATTCCGACCTACTGCATCGAGGAGGTAGCAACTCACGCTATTTCATTGATGCTTACTCTTAACCGTAGGATATTTTTGTATAACAATAGTGTCAGATCTGGCGTGTGGGATGTTAAGAAAGGATCCCCGATTCAATCAGTCGTGGGTGCAACACTGGGCTTGGTAGGTTTCGGAAGGATTCCTCGCTTGATTAACGAGCGAGCGCTTGCTCTTGGAATGAAAGTTCTAGCTTACGATCCATTTGTAAGTGCAGAAGACGCCACAGCCGTCGGAGCGCAAAAGGCAGAAATTGATGAAGTGATTAGCGAAAGTGACTTTATCTCTATTCATTGCCCACTTACCCCAGATACACGTGGAATGTTTAACTATGAAGCCTTCACCGCGATGAAGGACTCAGCGTACCTTATCAACACGGCTCGTGGACCGGTAATAAACGAACCAGACCTTGTTAGAGCACTTGAAGAGAATTTGATCGGTGGTGCGGGTTTAGACGTGCTTATGGAAGATCGTGGTCAAACAGATCATCCATTGTATGCGTTTGATAACGTAATCATTACGCCGCATGCTGCCTGGTACTCAGAACAATCTATTCTTCGTCGTAGAACTCAGACGGTAGATAGTGTTATGGAAGTGTTGCAAGATCGTGAGCCACATTCATTCTTGAATAAGGGCAAGATGAAGTAAGACCACTTTATTTATAATTAAAGATGAGAGTCAGAATAATCGCCAAAAAATACAGATTATTCTGACTCGAATATCGTTACCTGCTTTGATTAGCGCCTAGTATTCCGATCGTTGAGAATAGAACCGCTAGAAGCCATGTGATTGGCCCAAAAGCACCCGGTATAAGGGCTACATACCCAGGGATGATGAGATATATAATGTAGCCGATGTCGCCAACACTGACGACAATGAGGTTGAGCCAATATCCTAAGCGGCTATTTTTCCAGTTTAGAAATATTCCAACGACAATTCCAAAGATAGCAAAGAACAAGAGGTTCCAAGCATCTTAAAATATTCGACCCTGTATCAATCCCGGGTCTAAAGTTTCCCCTAATGTATACACAGCTTTAGCCGCGACTATGTGTAAAATGCCCCATATAACATAGGTAATCGCTCCCAGCTTGGCAAAAATATTACTCATATTTTTCTCTCCTGTACGGTTTAAAACTTACTGTTAAAGAAATAGACGGTTGGTAGTTTACACCTTACTCTGCCTGTTCTCGGTGTGTGCTTAAGATATAAGCAGTAATATCTAAGCCGATGGATCAGAAGCAGACAAAAGCATTGGCAAAACGAACTGTAGAAGACTTTTTGACCCTAAAACTATAATTGATGTTCAGGCCTTAAAAAGACCTGGCCTCACCAAAATATTTTAGGTGTAATTTCAGTAGGTAGAGTAGTTGCTAGTGCTTAGATTTGTCCCTAGAATAAGCTCTCAATTATTTTTGGGGGTAAGAACATGAAAAACAGTCGTGGTACAGCTTCGAGTAAGTTTCTTAGGAGTATTGGTATAGGTTTATTGGTCGTACCAGTCATGGGTGTGGTGGCGCAGACTTCTGTACCTGAAGGGATTTCGGCAGTTCCAGGGCAAAGGGGCGGCCAAGATGCTTTTGGCCCGTATGACGTTGTAGAAGGTTGGCCTAGAGGTGTTTTGGGATTACCCGAACATGAAGCGTGGACTACCGGCTCTGGACAAAGCATCTTTGCTGAAAGTCCGGATAGAATTTTTCTACTGCATCGTGGCGAGCTTCCAAACATCGAAACGCCAGAACAGCAAGTATACGAAGAGGCTGGACCAAGCCTTGCTTTCCCAGTACGGCAACTACCGTGGCGGAATGCATCGGTGGGAATACGATCCAGCTTACCCGGCGCAATCGATGGTGATGATACTGACCGAGGAACCTCTGGTGTAGATCACCGTTGGGAACACATTCTGGTTGTTGTTAACCGTGAAGGTGAAGTGATCGAAGACCGGACGCAATGGGATCACTTGTTTCGTCGGCCACATTACGTCACGATTAATCCGTACGATCCGGAAAAACACGTCTGGATTGTTGATGACTTTCGACACGCGATATTCAAATTTACCAATGATGGTTCAGAACTAGTTCAAACCATTGGTATTCCGAACGAGCCTGGAAATGACGAGACTCATTTTAATCGGCCGACATTTTTGGCGTTCCTACCGGACGCTATGTTTGTCGCTGATGGCTACGCGAATACGCGTGTAGTTAAGTACGATAACGAAGGAAATTACGTCAGCACTTGGGGTGAAAAAGGTACTCCACCTAACGAAATACGGCCTAATTACATGAATAATGTTCATGGTATTGCGGTGAATGCCGAAACTCGAATGGTGTACGTTAATGACCGTGCAAACAATCGAGTACAAGTGTTTGATGAAAATGGTGTATATCAAGATGAGTGGAGCTTCGGCCCCGAACCAACCGATATTCACTTAATTTATATCGGAGCCGATAACGTCTTGTGGGCAGCCGATAGAGCCACTACAAAAATATTGGGTTATACCCTGGATGGTACATTGATATACAGCTGGGGTGTGTTTGGTGACTTTGCCGGGGCACAGTGGGGTGTGCACGGTTTAAGCGTCGATCAGGAAGGGAATTTCTATATTGCTGAAGTGGGGAACGGGCGAACTCAGAAGTACACGCCCCGGGCAGGTGCAAGACCAGAAACAATGTTAGGTAAGCCCGTCTATTCCGCTTGGGAGTAGTCGTTATTACGTTGTTAGTTAAAGAATTTAATTGGAGTTACTAATGAATTTAAGAAATTTAGTCTATTTTATTTTGTTTTTCGCAGGCCCGGCCATTGCGCAGCAGCCGCCGGAATCTATACCGATGATGTCATCTGACGCTATTGCTAGTCACGGCGCGTTCTATGTGGGCGGCGAATACGTTGGCGAGCCGGGTGAAGAAACTATGGGTGGCTCTATGTACGTTGAGGTGATGGTGCCTAAAGAGATTAAGCACCCGAATCCCATCGTATTTCTTCACGGCGCGGGGCAAACAGGTTATGACTGGTTGTGGACACCTGATGGTCGACCTGGGTGGGCCTATGATTTTCTAGAGCAGGGTTATGTGGTTTACCTGCAGGATTATCCTGCACGTGGACGTTCACCGTATGTGCCAGCGGTAAATGGAAAACTAAATATGCGCACTGGACGCACTTTAGAGAAAATATGGACCGCGCCAACCGTTGAAGACTTCCCGCAGGC
>DNHK01000331.1 GCA_003485905.1 Gammaproteobacteria bacterium
AGATCACCCGCCAACTCAGAATAAGCAGGTGAAGTTATGAATAGTACAAATGTTGCAGCCATAATATCATGTTTAAAGCCAGGAAGTGTTATCTCTTCAGTGGACATGCAGCCGCCAAAAGATCCTGACCTTTCTACGATTAGGACTTTCTTATTTGCGCGAGATAGCATCGCTCCAGCAACTAACCCGTTTATCCCGGAGCCAACTATTATATAGTCAAAATTGGTCATCAAAATTATTTTTGAACTAGGGCTAAAGCTCTTATTGGACTGCCAGTACCTCCTTCGATTTTAAGTGGGGCCGCTATTAAGATAGCGCCTTTTGCAGGTAATTTGTCCAAATTTGCTAATGAAGCTAATCCAAAGCAGTTGTTTTTATGAAGAAGGTTGTGGGCCGGAAACATTGGCTCCATCCCTCCCGCGCAGCCAGCATCGGTGCCGATGCATTGTGTGCCCCAGCCGGTGATACCCTTGTCAATCAGGTATTGAACAGCTTCTGCGGTGGGCCCGGGTGAGTGGGGTGCATCATCGTAGAAATTCAAAAACTCGCCCGCGTCTCCGGCGCGGCTGTCCCAGTCGGTGCGCATGACGACCCATTCACCTTCCTGGATTGCGCCATGCTCGGCCTCCCACGCTTTTATGTGGTCGACGGTCAAAAGGAAGTCAGGATCTTCGGCGGATTCCTTTGAGCAGTCGATGCAGTTGACAGGTGCGACGACTTTCTGCATGTCCAGCGTATCGGTGGCATTGTCGGGCAGATCCTTGCCAGTAAACCAGTGCTTGGGTGCATCAAAATGGGTGCCGGAATGTTCGCCCAGCTTCAGCCAGTTCCAGGCACACACAGGGCCATCATCATCGTATTCCGAGATTTTGTGGATCTCGACTTGCGGTGTATTCTTGAATGGCGGTGGCAATTGAATGAGCGGTGTGTTGGGGCCCAAAATACCAGTACAATCTACAACTTCTATTTGTCCAGATAGTAACATTGGACCAAGATTATTAAGCATGTCTGATGAACTCATTTTTGATTTCCTTCTTTATTAACTATTAAACTTTTGCACTAAAAAATTTATTATTCGGTTAGACAAATTTAAATGCATTTACATATATCTAGACATATTTAAATGCATATGCAAATACAATCGTAAAGGGAATTTTATTTAAATGGCTGTAACGAGACCAGATGCAATCATTGTTGGGGCGGGCCATAATAGCTTGGCTTGTGCAGTTCATTTGATTTGAAAGGGAAAATAATATTATCAAGTGTCCAATGCTCGACTAATAACACTTCCGAGTTTCAAGTTTTTATTTCATCTTTTAAATAGCGCACCCACACGGGCTTAAGCCGCGGACCTATTAATTGGTATGATCGTGGTTCTGGGGCATATATCGCAGCCTAAGGATAAAATCATCAGTATACGGATAGCATAAGCTTTTTACTTGTTTTCCAATGGGAGCAAGGAAGCTCTGAATTGGTTAGGTTCAGAGACTAAATTTTTTTGAGGGAGTGATGCTTATGAGTAAGGTAGCGATAATTGGATCTGGTGTTAGCGGTTTAACGCTGGGTATCGGTTTGATCGAGCAAGGACACGATGTCAGCATTTTTACTGGGTTAAGTGGTAAAGACTGGATGACCAAAGTACCGCCCACTGGTACGGCGTGTAGATTTGCTGGTTCGCTCGATCTAGAAAATGAACTTGGTATCAATCATTGGGACGGCACTACCCCGATCAATGGCGTTCATTTAACTTTTTCGCCCAAATACTCGTCAAAACCGGGGAAACCTGGGCGTCAACTTCTTGATCTGATGGGCCGGTTTTCGCGCCCAGCTCTTGCGATTGATGTTCGGCTTCAGAGCTATCGCTGGGAAAAGGATTTTGAGGAGCGGGGTGGTAAAACAGTTATTGGAAATGTCGACTTGGAAGGTTTGGACAAGATCGCCCAAGAACATGACATCACTTTTGTTGCTGCGGGTAAGGCAGAGATTGGCAAGCTGTTTGACGTAGATGAGGAGCGTAGCATATACGCTAAACCGCAGCGCAAACTTGCACTGATCACAATAAAGAATGTCGATATGGACCGGTCCAAAGACGGTATCCATTTTACCCATGGGATTAAGTTTAACTTTTACGGCTCTGACGGTGAACAATTTAGTGTGCCGTATTGGCACAAAGATGGCTATCAGTGTTGGAGTTTGGTTTTTGAGGCCAAAGAGGGTAGCGCAATTGATAAATTCGACAATGCCAAGACTGGGTCAGAAGTATTGGATGTCGCTAAGTCCGTATTTAAAGAGATGTACCCTTGGGATTACAATTGGATCAAGAATGCTGAATTGACTGATGAAAAAGGTTGGTTAAAAGGCGCGGTACACCCGTGCTGCAAGAAGCCTGTCGCGAAATTGCCGTCGGGTGCGGCTGTTATGGCTGTAGGTGATACAGCAAACACGCTTGATCCAATCGGAGGGCAAGGTGCCAATAATAATTATCGCCAGATTAAGGTTCTCTTGTCTGAGTTCAAAAATAACACCGCTGGTGATTACAGCGAAGCTTGGATGAACGCCACTTTCGATAAGTATTTTAACGAAATCGGTTATAACACGAACAGATTCAACAACACGTTGCTTGAGCCTCTGACTAAGGCAGGTCAACGAATGCTGATTTCTCAATATGGCTCGACAGGTAAAGAAGGCGATGACTCTATTCAGCAAATGATTGCTGATGCTTTCGTTGAGAATTTCGATAATCCAAACAATATCACTGACACGTTCCACGACGACGCCAAGGCAAAAGCCTGGATCAACAAACAGTCTGGTGGACGTGCTGGTGCTATCGATCTGTCTGGAAAATTAGCGATTGCCAAAGGCCAGCTACGTCAAGTTTTTGGGATGCCACGTTCAGCGCATCCGCTGGCGTAGCATTTGGCATCGGGAGCCAGAAACGGCTGAGCTCTTGGAAATGTTAAAGTTCTGTTGATTTTTTGACCCGGCCCAACAAAGACTGCATGTGGTTTCGTTATTGTCGTGTTTTTGCAAAGTTTCCCTCACGATCTTACTTGCAAACACACTTAAATATGACTAGATATATGCAAATGCATTTAAATTAGCTTAGCAGTTTAATAAATCAATTAATGTAAAATTCTAATAGTTAAAAAAGAAGGAAATAGAAAATGGATGTTAATCCGCTTGAAATCGACGAAGCCCCTGATGCAGCAAAGCCCTGGCTGGAAGGTGCCGCCAAAAGCATGGGTGGGTTCTTGCCGAATCTCTACAAAGAGATGGCAAATGCCCCTGTAGTTCTGGAGGCGTATTTGACGCTGTCCAAGCTTTTGAGCAAAACTAGTTTCAGCTTTGCCGAACAACAGCTTATCTTGCTGACGGCGTCGGCACGTAATGGTTGCAAGTATTGTGTGGCCGCACATTCATCCGGTGCGCGTATGGCCAAACTTGACGGTGACGCAATAAATGCAGTACGCGATGGTCGCGCCGCTGAAGACGCCAAATTACAAGCGCTACACCATTTTGTTAAACACATGTTGGACACTCGGGGCAAAGCGGACGACGCCGAAGTTAGAACGTTCCTTAACGCCGGATACTCAGAGACTCAGGTTCTGGAACTGATGGTCGGTATCGCAATGAAGGCACTTTCAAATACTTTCTCCCGCTTCGCTAAAACCGAACTTGAATCAATAAATGCCAAAATGGAATGGGCTGGCAACGACCGAGTCTAAATTCGAAAACTCTGGGGAAAAATATGAATATCTCTATAAAGCAGGCATTATCGGGGTATATACTTTTGGCCGGAGCGGCTTTGGCACAAAACGGCGGCTGATCATTTTCGTGATCTATGGAGTGTGTTCGATGGTTTTTCCCCAAAGGAATTGGCATAGTCCTTGGCAAAGCGGCCAAGGTGATTGAACCCCCAGTCAAAGGCAACCGACGAAACGCTCGTGCTCTCGTCGGCATTTTCCAGTTGTTCGCGCACTTTGTGTACCCTGCGAAACTTGACGTAACGCATGGGTGTCATGTCACGAAAACGATTGAAGCCATCGAACAAGGAACGCTCTGACACCCCTGCAGCTCGGGCTAGGTCTTCAATGCAGATAGTCTCTGCCAAATTCGCTTCGATATACTCTTCTGCGCGGCGCACCGCTTTTGGGCACGCACTGGACATTGCACCAGCGTGAATCGCTGGGCTCATGTCACTTTCGATGTCAAACAGAAGCGAATGAAGAAAGGCGTCTTCGAAAGCTGACGAAATCATGCGCTGCCCCTGCGTTAGCCCTGCCGATTCGAACGGTATTGACAATAGGCCCAGAATGGCATGGCGCATCGGACTGTTCAAACCGACAACATCATGAGCCGACAGATTGAAATCGGGGGACCGTGTTAGCTGGTGACCCAGATACGCCTCAAGCTTTTGAGTAACCTTCCTGCGATCAACCTGAACAAGTAATTTTCTAGCGTCTTGGCTCATGTGGATCGCAACTTTTCTTTGAGCAGGTAGCACAGATGCCATACCCACTATGTTGTCGACGGTGGTACTGCCACATCGGGTTGTTGAATGGCCTTG
>DNHK01000260.1 GCA_003485905.1 Gammaproteobacteria bacterium
CACTACGTGCTCGCTGTTTAATGTTTTGGTGTCACCATTTCTGACATCACGTACTTGCACGCCCGTTACTTGTTTCTCTTTTACAATTAACTGCTCAACTTTTTGATTCCAAAGAAAATGAACTGTTGGTAGCTCCAATACAGTGCGAACTAAAGCTTGTACAACGTCTAGAGCGCCATGCTCGGTGAAATGAAAGCGCGGCACGCTATTTTCGAACCCCCCCTTTATTAATCTAGTCCACTCAACGCCCATCTCGATAACCCAGTCGTAAAGCATCTCGCGGGAGTTTTCTGTATAGAATTTCGTCCAATAAGGGTCTCCAACCTCAGTCCATTCTTGCCACTCTTTGAAAGCCAGCGCTGGAGTATCCTGATAGCCCGCAGCTTCCTGAAGAGGAGAGCCAATAACTGCGAAGCCACCAGCCATAACTGCATGTCCTCCCGGGACTGAGTTCATATCGACAACCAAAACTTCTACACCAGCACGACCCATTTCGACTGCGGCCGATAGCCCCGAAATTCCAGCACCTATTACGATAGCTTCAGCATCAAGTGCATTGTCTACTTCAATATTTAGTTCTGATTGGGGCGGGGCTTTGTCGCAACCCGCAAGCACGACAATCGCAATGATAGTTACGATTGGTACTAATGCATTTTTTATTTTGTATTCCATATGAATCTCGCTAATACATAGTTTGTTGTTGGCCTCATTGTCTGGGTAACGGTCAGGCTATTCTAATTGATGATTAGTTTAACTGAGTGGCCGTGCAGTCGTAGGGTTCCGGTGTTTCACCCAAGGCTAGCCAGTGCCGATCTATGCGGGCGGATTCGGTGAATGTGTTTGGGTCGGTAATTACTGCTAAATAATCTAGTCGAGTTTGATCTTCGCTGAGGGTGATTCGTTCTTCGATTGCTACTTTATCGCTAAGATCGAAGCCGAAGAAAAAGTAATTGGCACTAATATTAGTTGTATTCACGACCAATGTGTCGTCCTCCCATCGGCCTACGGAATAACCTAGGGGGGTTGGTGTCTGCAGGCTAGCACTATCAGCATCATTCATATGAATAATCCTTTCAACGGCGTACTCATGCGCCAAGATTTTAATGTTAAAGCCTACTGTAGAAAACGTGAATGGGTGGGGTGTAACCATGACAACCGGCATTCCTTTAGGCATGCACTGCATATCTGGGTCATTCAATGGATCCCACGCGGCTCGTTTTTAAAGAGCCTCAGCGTTAAAAGGTAAGTGCAAATTAGTCGCGCCTTTTCCGTCTCTTGCATCTGCACTGCGATGCGGCTGGCTCCATACACGAAATAGACCGAGGTTTTCTGCTTCTGCATCCACCACGTCAGACTCGTTTGCCGCCCAATTGGCTAGGCCACCAATACCCTCCTGGTTGAAATAGGGCTCAGCACCGCCATTTAAAACAACTTCCTGACCATTTTGGAGTAGCATATTGTTTGCCAAAAATACGTTTTCTCGTCGGGTTGATATTTGTCCAGCAATTTGAACCTTTTCGCCCAGCGTAAAATAATCTTCGGTTACGCCGCCCCTACTCAAGGTATACATGGAACCAAATGCCTGAATTTCTAAGGTCTGCTCGCCGCCATCCGGATTTGACATCTGCAACTCAAACGTCGGGTGGGGGTTTGCCCATCTTACCTGGGTGAGTTCACCTTCTAACACCTGAACCTCATCGGCGAACTCGGCGCGAGAATGATGGGCCAATACGGTAAGCGGTTGCAACGCAAGAGCATTAATCGCGATAGATATATAAGCTAAAGTATAGGCTTTCATATTGATACTTGTCCTGATAGTAGTGTGTTTGTCACGCGGGTAATGCTAACACGCACTGTTAGTTAAGCTGCTTGCTCCGGCGTAAGGTCACTCGGCATCCACACTCATGTGTCTAAGAGTATGGGCATTCTTTTCCCAATTTTTTCCGTCAAACGGCTCGATTTCAACCTGGTTAACATCAATATCAAGACAGCGCACATTTATATCGTATCCGTCTGGGTTTGATCGAGGGGTATAAAACGATTTTATCCCGCAGACCTTACAAAATGTGTGTTTAGCAATGCCTGTTCCCCAAGTATAAGCAGTTATTTGTGATGCGCCTTTTAACAAGCGGAATTTAGAAGCTGGGACGATTAAGTGAAGATACCCGGACTTGGTGCAGATCGAACAATTGCAGTCACCGCATTTGATTTTGTCATCAGCGTCCACTTCAAACTGAACTGCGCCGCAGTGACACGAACCTTGGTATAGCATCCTAATTTACTCGTCTATTTAAGCTTACTCTTAGATTAAACCAATTTATTCATACTAGCGTTAATTTTTTAAAAAGTTGTTGCTTGGATTAGGCTATGTGCGGCGCAGGTATAATGAATAGGCCGTACTAATTGGATGTCCTATCTATCCGATATACTCAGTGCTAGAATTTCGAAAAATTACTATATCCCGAAGGTAAATCATGACCCATACGAAGACATTAAGCCGAAGACAATTTCTGGCGCAGACTAGTGTGGTAGCTGCAGCTTCAGCGTTGCCATCTGCATCTTTCGCACAGGAAAGTATGCTGACTAGGGCAATACCGGGATCGGATCAACAAATACCGGTAGTTGGGTTGGGTGCACCAGAAATATTTTTTACAACACCACCGGAAGGCCCGGAGTTGCCTAAATCGCTTATTCAGGCGATGGTTGATCAAGGTGGTCGATTATTGGATACCCCAGCATTTTTTAGACCGGATCCGCCCGATATCGGTGGTCTCGTCACCGAGATGAACTTGCAAGACGAATTATTCCTGATCGGAAAGATCACCGTGGAAGGTACAGAAGCTGCGAAAGATCATTTCGCTAAAACTGCTAGCAACTTTGGCAGAGAACAAATGGATGTGATGCTGGTTCATAACTTTAAGGATATTAAGAATAACTGGGAAGTCCTTAAAGAAGCTAAGGCAGAAGGTAAGGTTCGGCATATTGGGGTCAGCCGTACGTATGACACTACTAATGAAGAGCTGGAACAGTTTATGCGTACTGAGAATCCAGACGTCATTATGCTTGGCTACAATATGCACCAAAACGAACACGAGGAGCGTATTTTACCGCTAGCACAAGATTCTGGTATGGGCGTATTTGTGGTGGAGCCATTTAGAGTAGTTGACGACGGCGCTTTATTTAGTCTAACGCGAGGTAAAGAATTGCCGGAATGGGCCGCTGAATTTGATTGCGAATCTTGGGCGCAGTTTTCGCTAAAGTACATTCTTTCTAACCCTGCTATTACTGCCATCGTGACAGAAACCACTAGCGCTAACCACGTAGTTGATAATATGCGTGGTGGTTATGGAAAACTTCCTGATCAAGCGATGCGTAAACGCATGTCTGAACACTTCTTCTCCATGCTATAGGGAATATTGCAGGAGAGTTTTGTAACAAAAAAGAGCTTTGAATATCTATCGACGCGCGTAAAACTTACGGCGCGTCGATAGTATAGCTGTACGCCACTTTTCCATTTTGTTGTTGTTCATTTTCATGTTCCGGCAAAAAGGTACGCACATAATCTACCGTAACTTGTTTTGGTGAGACGCTAACTCTCGTGTAACCGGTGTTTGGATATATCACGCTAGTATTATCTGTATAGGCCTTTGTCCAGTTTGTAAGGGCGTAATCAGCATCGGCAGGGGAACCAAGTTCCTGGTAAACCACGCCATCAAGTTCCTGCTTCACCCAAACATGGTCGTGTGCGTGAAAAAACACGGTCACATTTGTATCGGCCATTAGTTGATGTATTGGTTTGTCCCAACCTGGACGCTCTTTATCAAACTCATAAATTCCATTTTCATTTTCGCCGCCCCATTCGTAAAGATTAGCTACCTCCACGCCACCTCTGCTTGTACCGTGCAGCATATGGGCAAATATAAATTTAAATGTAGCCTCGCTTTGTTCGAGAGTTTGTTTTAGCCAATTATATTGGGCATCGCCAAGGCTAATGTCCCATTTATTGACGGTCTTTCCCGCCGGGTTGCTCTGCACTCGCCCATCCTTTCCTACAAAGCCTTGTCCTTGACCTCTGCCGCCGCCACGCGGCCCTTCAAAGAGATTGTCAACTACCGCCTCGGAAGTCCAGAAAGGATCAAGGGTTACGAACAGAGCGTCGCCCCACTCAAAAGCGTAGTAGGTACCTGTTAATCCCTTATCAATATACTTAAGTTCTTGATTGTTCCCCGTATAAAACTCATTAGGAACCGGTTGGGTGAAGTATCTATTACGGGCATTTTGCACCCAAATGGCCGGGTTTTCAGGTGCCGCGTACTTACGGTCATCGTTATACAAATACAGTGCCCCTTGTTCGTGATTGCCATTGACCAAAAATATTGGTGCCGAGCTTCCTACAATGCCAAGGTGTGGGCGTTGGATTCTATAGCGTTCAATAACATCGTCTTCGGTGATGCCGTTTGGGTATCTCGAATCAATACTAAAATCATCACCTGTGGTTAGGTAAAAGTCGACGCCATCATTCTTGGCCAAGCCTATAGTTTGGCTATATAGCTCTGGTATAAAGTCGCGTGGTGCACGCTCTAGGTGCGAATCACCTTGCACACCAAAAATAAATGAACTGCCTGGTTTGCGTGGCGTATGAAAGGTCTCTTCTGAAGTAGTAGCAAAGTTATCATTTCCTTCGTTGTAATTCAGTTGGTAGTAATAGCGGGTATTTG
>DNHK01000080.1 GCA_003485905.1 Gammaproteobacteria bacterium
AATTCCATCAATTCGTAAGCCACCAGAAAACTCGATATCCCCATTAAAAGAACTATTTTCACCTAACAATGTATCCACCGTATCTACAGGCTTCGTTTTGTTTTCGATCGTCATATCTTTACTATTGTTGTTTCCTAGCATGATATTTATGCCCTCACATATTAACTTTCTGAATAAAATCATAGTTTTTAAACTGCCTAGCAACTGCTGAACAGATAATTATAGCGTATTTTGTTGGGTTAAGTGATGCCATGAGTACCAGCGGTCAATATCATCAGACTGGCCATCTGGATCAACAACAACATGGATTCGTTCGGCACTAACACCAGCAGGCAAGTCTATTTGTCCCGTTATCTTCTCAAAATACCTTAGATCAAATCGTTTGCTATCCGTTTCTGGCCATTTTCCAATTACTTCATTGCCATCCTCAGAAACAACTTCCATGCGCACACTACCGCTGGCGACGTCATCATGCTGGATCGATTGAAGTAGAACCAGAGTAGCTAAAAAAGAAGTGTCGTTTAACTTATCTAACTGAAGATCATGAATTTTAAGACCAGATTCGCCGTCTTCAGGTGAAATGATACTCTGGTAGAAGGCAAGCTCATGCTGCACGCTTACTATATTCGCATCGCACTGCATTAAGGAATCTTTTAGACCTCCATAAGCTTCTTTAGTGATTTGCAACTGACCCTGTGCAAGTGCTAGCGTTTCTTTATATTGCTCAAAAGACTCCAGTTCCACTTCCAGCTCAGCAACCTGTGCTCTATACAAAAGCTCATTACTACCTGACATGTACTTACCAAAATAGAAACTGGAAACCATGAGAACCAAAGTGACCACAACTCCAATGACCGCAAATTGCAGTCGTTTTTTCGGGTCAATCGCTGGAAGAATTTTTAAAGACTGTATTTCTCTAGGCATGCTTAAAACTTTCGATTATAAATAATTGCATCATAGTTAGAGTGCTGGATAAGGGCCCGTTCACGGCAAAACAGGAACACTAGTCAACCCGAGCGTTTCCGGTAGCCCGAACATTAAATTCATGTTCTGCACAGCTTGGCCCGCAGCGCCTTTAACCAAATTATCTTCCACTGCTAAAATAACCGCTGTGTTGCCTTCTACTAATTTATGAACCGCTATTCGACACAGATTTGAAGCGCGTACCGAGCGTGTATCGGGGTGGCTTCCAGTGGGCATTACGTCCACAAACGGCTCACTCGCATAATGGGATTCAAAAATAGACTGAAGATCAGCGTCACCATCGGTTAACTGTACATAAATAGTTGAATGAATCCCGCGCAGCATCGGCGTTAAGTGCGGCACAAAAGTTAAGCCAACATCATTAGTACCTGTTATTTGCGAGAGCGACTGACGTATTTCAGGTTGGTGCCTATGCCCTGCAACACCGTATGCCTTGAAGCTATCGGAAACTTCACTATAAAGAGTCCCAGTCGTGGCAGTTCGCCCTGCTCCCGTTACACCCGACTTGGCATCGACAATTATAGGGTCGTGGGCTATCACACCGGCATTGAGCAAAGGTAACAACCCTAAAGTTGTTGCTGTAGGATAACATCCGGGATTAGCTATTAAGTTAGCAGAACGAACGAACTCCCTATTCATTTCCGGTAGTCCGTACACTGCGTCTGCCACCAAATCCGGGCAGCTATGCTTCATACCGTACCATTTTTCCCACAACTCAATATCCTTGATTCTAAAATCTGCAGAAAGATCTATAAACTTTATACCCTTTGACAATAGTTCAGGCGCATAGTTCATAGCTACACCATTAGGAGTGGTCGCAAAAACCACATCGCAGCTATCAAAAATACCTTTTTCAGGTGATTGAAACTCAATATCGTAGTGACCGCGCAGACTAGGGAAATAATCTGCAACGTGCTCGCCCGCTTGACCCCGAGAAGTAATCAACTCAACCGACACCTCTGGATGTGCAGCCAATATTCGCAGGAGTTCAACACCGGTATAGCCCGTGCCCCCTATTACGCCTGCTTTTAACATATGGAAAAACCTGACAATGTTCTAAAAAGCAGAGTGTGTTGATTCTCTATCAAGAGGTCAACCGCAAACTAGCTTTTGTACGGTGTTGTAATCTTCTACTAAGTCACAGAATACCTATATTGGAATATCGTGCGGACAAGTTTTACCAAATTTATAAATCGAAATAAATATACTCCTTTAATATCCCACCCCGTCAAACACGTTAACCAAATCCCGTATACCCCTACAAGGCGTCGATTCTAAATGGCTGGGAAGAGGGATTTGCACCCCCGTTGGCGGAGTCAGAAACCTGTTATCTCAACTAAAACTGACCAACCACAAATTCGTATAGCTAGCTCAGATGAGATTTCGTCAGCTTTGTTTTTTGCCTCCAAATTGTGGTTAATTGTCTTTATAGACGATCTAGCAGCTCTCCGCCGTATCCCACCTTAATTTCACTAAGATGGGGCATAATTGTTGGAAACAAGAGTTCACTGCCGCCCGGGGTTTAAGATTTAGGCTCGCAAACTATGTATAGCCGCTGCCAAACATTTCCAGAAAGACGAAATAAAAACAAAGGCCTCGTATCTCTACAAAGCCTTTGTTTATAATGGCTGGGGAAGAGGGATTTGAACCCCCGTTGGCGGAGTCAGAGTCCGCAGTCCTACCACTAGACGATTCCCCAATGTTCAAACATATTGCAACTAACTTGTATGGTTACCGTCAGACACAAAAAAGCCGGAGACTCGCTCCGGCTCTAAAATAAAACAGTCGGAACGTGATTAACGTTTCGAGAATTGCGGACGTTTACGCGCGCCGTGCAAACCCACCTTCTTGCGTTCAACTTCACGAGCATCACGGGTCACAAAGCCTGCCTTACGCAACTGCGGTCGCAATGCCTCATCATAATCCAGTAACGCACGAGTAATACCATGGCGAATTGCGCCAGCTTGACCGCTTGGGCCTCCGCCTTTAACGTTCACATTGATATCAAATCGGCCTTCCATTTCTAGCAACACTAATGGTTGACGAACAATCATTCGCGCAGTTTCACGACCAAAAAACTGATCCAAGGTACGTGAATTGATGTTTATTTCTCCCTTACCCGAGCTTAATCGCACTCGAGCAGTCGAAGATTTACGGCGACCCGTACCAGTGTAAACTTGTTCAGCAGTTGCCATAATTATAGTTCCAAAGTTTTAGGTTGCTGTGCTGCATGGGAATGCTCACCACCGACATAAACGTGCAGTTTTTTGAACATTGCGCGACCGAGAGGGTTTCTCGGCATCATACCGCGAACAGCATTTTCAATAATACGCTCAGGCGCTTTCTCACGAAGAGCACGAACGTTAATATCTTTTATACCACCCGGAAAACCGGTGTGATGATAATAAATTTTGTCTTCCTCTTTATTACCAGTAACGGCAACTTTTTCGGCGTTCACAATAACTATATGATCGCCAGTATCTATGTGAGGAGTATATTCTGCTTTATGTTTACCTCGCAGGCGACGAGCGATTTCTGTCGCAAGACGACCCAGAACTTTATCTGTGGCATCGATTACGAACCATTCACGTCTTACATCTGCTGGCTTTGCTGAAAATGTTTTCATTTGCGTGGTACTTAAGTTGAAAAAGCACCAAGAACAATCCAATGCTTTTAAGGACGCGCGATCATACTGAATGCGTCACCAAGTATCAAGCGTTTGTCAGCACCAAAAACGAGATATTTTTAGGCCACCATCATCGTCAAATAACTCACCCAGATCACCAGCTTTCTCTGTACTTTACAGTAAGCTAGTTGCAGTCAGCCCCTGACCCTAGATAGTCCGGATAGCGATATGTGTTCAATGGGGATTGAGGGTTCTTATAGGACCATTTATTGATAGCAGAAAAAGGGCTATCTGGGTCGTATTTGTTCAAAGGATTATTTGGATTCTTGGCTGTATATCTGTTAAACGGTGAAAACGGGCTGTCCGGATTATACTTGGCCAATGGCGAATACGGATTTCGCAAATCGTAATGACTCAACGGCGAATAAGAGCCCTTTGCACATTCACGATCTGCCGCGCCAGCAATAGACCAAACTGACATACACCCAAGGAAAAATAAAATAAACCTAGCTGACATACATGTACGTATTAAAAAAACGGCGCGGAACTAAATCCACGCCCAAACCACCAAAGGAGGATGGAGGAGATGACCAACAAAACCGCCCACTATTATGCGCATATTATGCGCAGTCTTGTTTGTATTATTACTAAGTACATAATTAGTATCTGCCATAGTTCAGGACCCGTCAATCAGTATGCTGACCAATAACTAATATGTAATACTTAAAATTAAACAGTAAAAGAATTGATATACGGATAGCGATATAATCCACCCATGCCTACTACACTATCATTCGTTGACCAAATCATCTGTGATGTTGATCAAGGCCTCCGCACGCTATTTGCACGTAATCATGCTACCCGAACGAACCCTTCCAATGGGGTTTCGGACGAGCTGAATGATACTGACAAGGTCTTATCAGCATCGCTAATGCGAGTTAACCATACAGGAGAAGTATGTGCTCAAGCGTTGTACCAAGGGCAAGGCTTAAGTAGTAAGACAGAACGTGTAAAAGACAAAATGCAACAAGCGGCGGATGAAGAAATTGATCATTTGGCATGGTGCCGTCAACGCATTGACGAATTAGGCGGACACACAAGTTATTTAGACCCACTTTGGTACAGTGGGTCACTAGGTATGGGGATTCTCGCAGGATTTGCAGGTGATCGATGGAGCTTAGGCTTTCTTGCCGAAACCGAAAGACAAGTGGTTGATCATTTAACTTCACATTTAGAACGACTACCCCCAGACGACACCCGCAGTAGAGCAATAATTGAAAAAATGATCGAAGACGAAGCAAATCACGCGACGATGGCTTTGGATCAAGGAGCTAGTGAGCTTCCGGCACCTGTTAAGAAGCTAATGCGCTCCACGGCCAAAATTATGACCACTATGGCAGAGCGAATTTAAATGGCTATATCCACGCTTCACCGCTCGGCATTGACCAAGGTCTTGGATCGAGATAAAAATCTCGAATATACAAAACCGATGGTTAGCCCATCTGAAGCGCCTAAAAGGTCGCTATCTTCGTAGCTCGCGCCAGAATAATTTTCGTAACGTGCAAACAAAGCCATCCAGCTTTTGGGGTTTCTGGAAACCATTGTAGCTATACTGCGAAAGCCACTAAAACCACCGCTTGCATCAAACTGACGACGCCCGGCGGTACTAAACTCCTGATCAACCTGATAATAAAAATCGTGATACTTTTCAGATCCAAACAACAGCCCACCGGTCACCCCCAAGCGCCAACTGCGGTTCCAGGCATCAAAATTTCTATACCAGGTTAGCTGTGGATTGGCTGTATAGCCGGTAGCATTAAAATCGAAGCCGTCAACTGCAACTGCAGCTCGCAAGCCCAATTTAAACAACCACTCATCGTTATCATATTTCTTCAGCATCCACTCTAATGACGGCCCAACCTGCACAATATGGTCGAGGTCTGGCATCCCTAATCGTTCCTCAACATCTTCGCTATCAACTGCTAAATTAAAATCAACACTGAAATCGAGATCGAACCGATCTGAATCATAAAGCTCACCTCGTAATCCGTCGTCATCCAGTTTTAAATACTTACCTCGGTAAAGAGGTACCACCGCAGGAAATACAAACGTGCGTGAACTGGCGGATCCTGGGTAGTAGGGAAAACTAACTGCACCCGCGCCTAATGCCAGCTCCCATTTTGGTAATTGCTGTATGTTTTGCCCACCTGCAGTTGTTGCTGAATTCGATTCAGTCTCCGCAGATTCCTCTGCAAAAACCTCTTGTGCAAAAAATCCCTGTACAAGAAAGGAGAAACAAACACTTATCGATAGCAACAATCTGACCAACGTTTTACTGATCAACTTAAGCATTATGTAACTCCTTTGCTATCACTTATGTGGTTCGTTTAAGGATGTATAACCTAACTAATTATCTGACAAAGTTTTCGACGCATTCACTATTCTGGCACTTCTGAGCTTCTTAGCATGGGCTGTCGACGGACAGCATGCGCCATATAGATCGAAGCAGCCAATACGATTAAGGCGCCTGCCTGATGTGTGGCGCCGAGAGAAACTGGAACGCTGTTGAGCAAAGTTGATATGCCAAGAACAATCTGAATCAACACGGTTGCAACAACCCATTCCGTACCAAGACTCGAGTCATCTGGTGCTCTTTTTAGTACTTTGATTACTGCTACCACCGCCACTAATAAAACTAGCATTGCCAAGCAACGATGCGCAAATTGAATAGCAATAACATTTTCAAATAAATTTAGCCATCCAGGGGTCAAAGCCCACACGCCACTTGGCAACCATTCCCCGTTCATAGTCGGAAAAGTGTTCATGATAAAACCGGCTTTAGTACCGGCTACAAAGCCACCACTGGCAATCATTAGTAGCACCACAAACGGTAATAACGCACTCCAAACGCCCGCCGCGCTAAACCCGGACTGTCGAGCTTCAAACAAGAACTCAAATGCGTACCAAAGGATTAACGAATAAATTACCACCGCTAAAATTAGGTGCGCTACCAAACGGTACTGGCTCACGTGAGGATCATCCACCAATCCGCTGACAACCACATACCAACCCATTACGCCTTGCAGCCCACCAAGCACTAATAAGCCCACAAAGCGCACTGTCCATTGTTTATTCAAAAAGCCTTTCATCAGAAAAAACAGGAATGGTAGTAAGAAAATTAAACCAATAATTCGACCTAGTACTCTGTGGCCATACTCCCACCAAAAAATCAGCTTAAAGTCCTCTAGCGACATTCCGAAGTTAACTTTCTGATATTCGGGGAATTGCTGATATTTTTCGAAAACAGCTTGCCAGGCTTCCACCCCTATCGGTGGCAATATCCCGAACAGTGGAGCCCATTCCACCATTGACAGCCCGGATTGCGTCAAACGAGTAATACCACCAACTACAACCATCGCAAATACGACAAGTGCAGACAACAGTAGCCAACTACCAATTACCCGCCGGTTTGGACCTAGTGCGGGATTCTCAGAGCAAAACTTCAACATTAACTTCCTTATACAAGCAACTAGACTCTAATCATACCCTTGAGAAAACCAACGTCGCGTTGGTACCGCCAAACCCAAAACTATTAGACATGACGGTGTTAATTTTCGCGTCGCGAGTTTTCGTCACGATATCAAATCCCTCTGCCGCCGGATCCAAATCATGTACGTTGGCAGACCCCGCAATAAATCCATCTCGCATCATCATCATCGAGTATATGGCCTCATTTACTCCAGCAGCACCAAGAGCATGGCCAGTAAGCGATTTTGTT
>DNHK01000134.1 GCA_003485905.1 Gammaproteobacteria bacterium
TGTTGGGCCCAAATGGTGCGGGCAAGACAACCACTTTCTATATGATGGTTGGGTTGGTGCGAAGGGATGGCGGCCGGATACTGATGGATGGCCATGAAATTGGTCATTTACCAATGCACGAGCGAGCACGATTAGGTATAGGTTATTTACCCCAAGAAGCGTCTGTTTTTCGAAAGCTTACAGTTGAGCAGAACCTTATGGCTGTATTAGAGGCCCAGCCTGAATTAACTCAGCTTGAGCGTCGTCGTCGAGTAGAGCGGTTACTTGAAGAATTTAGTATTGCTCATAAGCGGGATTCGATAGGTATTTCATTATCTGGTGGCGAACGCCGTCGAGTTGAGATAGCTAGAGCTTTGGCGTTGCAACCCTATTTTATTCTACTGGATGAACCTTTTGCTGGAATTGATCCTATATCAGTTGGAGATATTCAGCAGATTATCGATTACCTTCGAAACTCAGGGATCGGTATTCTTATTACCGATCATAATGTGCGAGAAACTCTCGATATCTGTGATCGTGCGTACATATTGAGTGATGGAAAAGTTCTCGCCGAGGGTACTGCGGAAGAAGTGCTAAGCCACAAAGGAGTGCGAGAAGTTTATTTGGGTTCTAATTTTAGATTATGATATCCCAAAAGTCAGAGGCTTTATTTTGCAAAATGTTATCTATAAAAGGAATTAGTGAGCGGCCATGAAGCAGTCACTTGAGGTTCGATTAGGCCAATCACTCAAGATGACGCCGCAATTGCAGCAGTCGATTCGGCTTCTACAATTGTCGTTGCCTGAACTCTTGCAAGAGATACAAGAGGTTATGGATGAGAATCCATTGCTGGAAGATGCGCCAGAACATATTGAAGCTGAACAGAAAGATGACCCTGACGGAGACATAGAGCCGCAGCACGAGGATCTACCAGAAAACGCCGTAACCAATACGGCTGAGTTAGACTTGGAAACATTGCAAACAGAGACTGACCAGCCCAGTGAAGATCAGGATTGGGAGGGTGCATTTGACACACCCATCCCGACATCGAGCACTCCATCCGATGGTTCGGAAATGGATTTTGATTCGAGAAGTTCGGCTCCGGAATCGTTAAGTGATCATCTGTTATGGCAAGCACGCATGACCCGCTTGTCGGAGCGCGACTCACTGATAGTTGAAGCAGTTATCCAGTCAATAGATGATGCGGGCTATTTACGAGCATCTCGTAGTGAAATCGCAGCTATGTTGCCGGAACTTGATGAGTTGGGCCTCGATGAAATTGAATTTGCGATCAAAATGGTTCAATCATTTGATCCGCCTGGGGTGGCGGCTCGAGGATTGGGTGATCGCTTACGTATTCTGATTGAATCGTTAGTTGAGGTGGAAAATGGGCGTAACAATGCCTTAAGTATTGTTATGGAGTATTTAGAAGAAGTGGGCAGTCGAGATTTTGTTGCGATAAAGAGTGGCTTGGGTTTATCGCAATTAGAACTTGATGAAGCGCTGGCAGTTATTGGCCAAGTTGATCCGCGGATCGACTATTCCATGGGTAACCACGATGTTCGTTATGTGTCTCCTGATGTGATTGTAAAGAAAATACAAGGTGCATGGCGCGTTGAGTTAAATCCAGTTGTTTCACGTAAGCTTTATGTGAACCCTGATTACGAGCAGCTGAGTAAAAAATCAGCGAGTACAGATGAAGGTAAATATTTAGGGGAAAAGCTGCAATCAGCTCGTTGGTTTATTAAAGGATTACAAGGGCGATACGATACTTTACTCAAAGTCGCTAGATCGATTGTGGTGCGTCAGCGAGATTTTCTCGAACAGGGTGAAATTGGGATGAAGCCGATGGTTCTCAACGATGTGGCAGAAGAATTGGGTATGCATGAATCGACAATTTCTCGAGCCACGTCAAACAAGTATATGTTGACGCCCGCCGGTGTATTTGAGCTCAAGTCGTTTTTTACTTCATCAATTAGCGGTTCGGATGGCGATGCCGTAAGTTCGACGGCCATCCGTTCATTAATTAAAAAATTGATTGAGGCAGAGCCAGAGAACAAACCGATTAGTGACAATAATATTGCGAAAGAACTTAACAGCAAGGGTTTTAGTGTAGCCCGCAGAACGGTTACAAAATATCGAGAATCGATGAACATACCAAGCTCAAGTAAGCGCAAGAGTCTGCTAATATAGCCCGTGTCGGATTTTATAAAAGAACCAGCTCTATGGTCGAAAAAGGGGGCAAGTGCAATGTTGTTCCACCGCGAAAGGAAGGAGTGAAGGAGAAAACTGAGGCATAACATTTACACACTGTACCGGAGGTATATATGCAGTTATCAATTACTGGACAGCAATTAGAAGTTACAGATTCACTACGCGGTTACATTACAGAAAAAATGGATCGAATAGAGCGACATTTTGATCACATGGTTAATGCGCACTTCGTGTTGCATGTACAAAAGCAAATTCATGAAGCTGAGGCAACATTGAATGCGCCAGGTGCAACAATTCATGCTAATGCGAAATCGGGTCAAATGTACGCGGCTATTGATACGTTAATTGATAAGCTTGACGCTCAAGTTAGAAAGTATAAGGAGAAGCAAGTGGACCATCACAGAAGTGAGGGCGGAATGAGTGCAAATATAGAGCCTCTAATAGAGTCTCAAGAAGAGGCCTAGATTTACTGAATGGGTTTTAGCTCACCCAATATCCCTATTTTACTCGCTAAATTTTGTGATTGATGTGGACACCCCGGTTAAATTAGCAAGCTATCTATCCTTGGATCGAGTTGTCTGTGGATTGGAGACAACAAGTCGAAAACGCCTGTTTGAGCAACTTGCTTCACTTCTGGTGGCGGACCTGGACGAGCATGATGAGAAAGTATTTTTCCGTGCGCTTGTTGAGCGCGAAAAGCTTGGTAGTACCTGTGTTGGAGAAGGCGTTGCAATCCCCCATGGTCGGATTGACGGTTTGCTTGAACCAAGGATCGCGATTGTGAGATTGGCCGACCCCGTTGATTATGGGGCGCGGGATAAAAAACCGGTTAGTTTGGTTTTTGCTTTACTTGTTCCGGAGGCTGCAACAGACGAGCATCTAAAGTTACTTGCGTTGCTGGCTGAATGCCTGTCCGATAGTGGTGTAAGAAAACGTTTGGACACGGCGAAAAATTCACAGCAATTATTGGATAGCTTAATTAATCTGCCCATACCTAAGGGCACGGGATGAGTGATCTACGATTCCTTTTAGTAAGCGGTATGTCTGGGTCCGGTAAAACGATCGCACTTCAAGCGCTAGAGGATCTGGGCTATTACTGCATAGATAACCTACCGGCAGAGCTAATTCCTTCGTTAGCAAATAATTTACAAAATCGAGTTGCGGTGAGTTCTACTGACTCAATCAATCGATGCGCCGTTAGTGTTGATGTTAGAAACCGACAATTTTTGACCGATTTGCCGCAGCATCTAACTTCACTTGTATCACTAAAAATTCCATATAGCGTGTTGTTTTTAGATGCGGAGCAATCAGTATTGGTCTCTCGATACAGTGAAACTCGCAGAAAACACCCACTGACGGATTCAAACACTTCCTTATTAGAGGCTATTGATCTTGAGCGGGGCTTGCTTGCGCCATTGGCGGAATTAGCTGATAGGCAATTGGACACAACCCAAACCACACCCCACGAGTTGCGAGCAGTAGTGCGCGATTTTGCAGGAGGTATTTCTAGCGCACCATTAAGTTTGCTGTTTGAATCTTTTGGCTTTAAATATGGTACGCCGTTGGATGCCGATTTTGTATTTGATGTCCGTTGTTTGCCAAACCCGCATTGGAGTCCAGAACTTCGGCCGTTGACTGGTCGGGATCAAGCAGTTATTGAGTTTCTCGAAAGTGAAAATTCTGTTGCTGAAATGCTCGATAGTATTTCAGGGTTTTTACGCAAATGGTTGCCAGATTTTGAGCGTGAGAACCGAAGCTATATAACGATAGCGATAGGCTGCACTGGAGGACAACATCGATCTGTTTATTTGTGTCAGAGGATGGGGGCGATATTTGAGAACCGCAATGGTATCAGTGTGCAGGTACGACACAGAGAATTGCAGTCAGTTTAGCCACTTACCGTATTGATCATGCGAACATCTCGCGTGTGAATTGAAATATAGATCACTTAAACCGTAATGCTTGAATCATCAATAACGATATGTAACAGATTGGGGTTGCATGCTCGTGCGGCTGCGAAGTTAGTCGATACAGCTAATAAATTTGGATCCCATGTAGTCATCGAATGCAACGGAAAAATCGCAGATTGCAAGAGTATTATGCAAATCATGATGTTGGCGGCAGCGCAGGGCACTAAGGCGACGCTAAGGGCAGAAGGGGATGACGCACGATTAGCCATCGATGCAATTACTTCACTAGCCAATGGTCGGTTTGGGGAAGAAGAATAGTGCTTGCGATACATGGGAATGGAATAGGTAAGTCGATAGCAATTGGCGAAGCTTATGTGGTGCACTCGTCTGATCCGGAAGTTCCGCGATATGTGATTGAAGAGAATCTAGTTCCAAAGGAGGGCAAGCGGTTATTAAAAGCAATCCGTAAATCTGTATCGCAATTAAAGAAAGTAAAACGCCAAATACCTAAGGCAGCAGCTGAAAGTGGGGCGTTTGTGGATGCACATATAAAAATGCTCGAAGACCCGTTGTTGAAAGACGGTGCGGTACATATTATTGAAACCCAGCATTTAAATGCTGAGGCGAGTATCCAGGTTCATGCGCAGAGTCTCGTTGACGTGTTTGACAATATGTCAGACGACTACTTGAGGAATAAGCGATACGACGTATTGCAGATAGCTCGCCGTGTTATAGACAATTTATTGGGAGTCACCCATCACTACCTGGATCAGGCTAACAAGGAAGACCTAAACGCTAAAATTATTGTAGCTAGAGATCTTACACCGGCAGAAACAATATACTTAAAAAACCGAGGCGTTGCCGCATTTGTGACAGATTTGGGGGGACCGATATCTCACACGGCAATTGTTGCGCGAAGTATGCATATTCCAGCGTCGGTCGGCCTACACGGGCGCACGCGTCTAGTTCGAGAAGGTGACCGATTAATTGTCGATGGGCGCAATGGTTCGGTCTTGGTGAACCCAGATGAACGAACCGTAAAGGCCTACCGTAAGTTGCAGCGTGCAATTCGGGCATCAGAAAGAAGCCTTGGGAAACTGGTACAAGAGAAGTCACGTTCTTCCGATGGCGTTTCAATCAGCTTGCTTTCGAATATAGAACAGCCTTCCGATATAAAAGCGATTAAAAAAGTTAATGCTGAGGGAGTTGGTCTTTATCGAACCGAGTTTTTGTTCATGAATCGACCTGATTTTCCCGGTGAAGAGGAACAATTTCAGGCGTATCGGCGTGTGATTAAAAGCCTCGGTAGGCCAATAACGATCCGTACGTTGGATATTGGCGGCGATAAAATGCTACAGGATCCCCGAGACGAGCTAGTTTCCTCTTCTCCATTAGGATTAAGGGCGGTTCGCTTTTGTTTGCGCAGTCCGGACATTTTTATCGTTCAGTTGCGTGCGATTCTGCGGGCAGCTGCCTACGGCCCAGCTTCAATCTTGATTCCAATGCTAAGTAATATGAGTGAAGTTCAGCAGGTATTAAAGATCATTGATGACACCAAAGAAAACTTGAGGCGCGAGCAAAAACGTTTTGATGACGCAATTCCCGTTGGCGGCATGATTGAAGTCCCAGCTGCCGCAGTCAGTGTTGATTTGTTCGCAGATAAGCTGGACTTTTTATCAATAGGCTCAAATGATTTAATACAGTACACACTCGCAATCGATCGCATTGATGACGCGGTTAATTATCTTTATGACCCGATTCATCCAGCCATTCTTCGTCTTTTACGAAATATTGTAAAAGTATCAGATAAGGCAGGTATACCCGTGTCGATCTGTGGAGAATTGGCCGGTAATAGCAGGTTTACAAGGTTGCTATTAGGTCTAGGCCTACGAATTTTCAGTATGGACGATGCTGGTAGCTTGCTCGAAATAAAGAATGTGGCAATGCAAACGGATGTTGCGAAGGCTCGTCGTAGAGTAAATAAAATGCTTCGAACCAGCGATCCCGCAGCGCTTAGACAGCAATTGGAGCGTTTGAATAGC
>DNHK01000133.1 GCA_003485905.1 Gammaproteobacteria bacterium
ATTTAGTACCATTTGGCGAATTTCTTCCCCTGTCAGACTGGCTTGGATGGTTACTGGAGTACTTGCAGATACCTATGTCAGACTTTAGTAGCTGGGATGGTCAACAAACAATTGATTGTGGTAACGACCTCAAGTTGTCGATCTCGATATGTTTTGAAGACGCGTTTGAAGAAGAGTTTCGGCAAGCTGCCAAACACAATACTATTCTAGTTAACTTGAGCGAAGATGCCTGGTTCGGTGATTCACTCGCACCACACCAAAGAATGCAAATGGCTAGAATGCGAGTACTAGAAACCGCTAAGCCTATGGTTCGTGCTGGTAATACCGGTCCATCAGCGATTATCAACTACGATGCCAACATTCTCGCCGCCAGCACACAATTTGAAACTGCTTTGCTGGAAGCTAGCGTAAACCCAAGAACAGGCCAGACTCTCTACGCAAGGATTGGAAATAGGTCAATTATTATCTTTTTAATACTTTTGTCTTGTTTAGGCATGTGGTACGGACGCCTAGCCAGACCGTAAGCTGTTGGGCAAAGCAATATTTATTCAGTATCGCCAGCAGCGGCCTTATCTTCTTTGGCAATTTGATCATCCAATCGCTCAAATACCGAAGCCGAAGGTGCTTTTATAGCGCGCGGCGCAAGTTCGCCTCCGGCGGCCGTCGCTGGATTGGAGTATTCTTCAGGGATAAAAAAGTAGTCTTCAGCATCTGATGAAACTAATTCCTTGGGCATCGACAAGCTTTCGGTTCCCCCCCCCCTACTTAGAATCACCACATTTCCCTGAATTGTCTTGATTGACGCGTTCGTACCCTCGATTTCAGTACCCACACCGTAAAGCTTACCTTCTTTCGAGCCCACCGCAATAATTGCACGCGCCATGTCTGGGTTGCTCGCGGCTAAGACGCCCTGTAGTTCAAGATTTAGCTTCGTTTGTGGCGCTACAGCCGCAGGTTGACTTCGCACGGGTTGTGAATCTCCAAATAAATGTGCGGCAACGATTTGGCGGATATTATATTTTGGATCACGTCGTGTAGGAAGTTCCGCGACCGGCAATTCATCTACCGCTTGCTGCGATAAGTAGTACTGGTAAACCTCATAGCCAGAGGCTGCTAAGCTAATTAAAAATAAACAAGCCGCTACGGAGGTAATCACGCGCGGACTAAACTTGCTTAAAATTTCTTCTCCAAACATAGTAATAACTGTAGCAAATTTTTGTGCTCAACAAGCTAAAACGTGCTGAGCTTTAATATGTCTTAGGTTTGATAAACTAAATACACAGGCACAAGCAAAAATGGACAAACTAAGGTAATACTAAATTGTTAAGAGCTGCAGAACTATTATTTTTCTTAGAAGCATGGTGTCGACTGCATGCTATGCGCAGAAAGCTAAAGAAGAGTAATGCCGCTGAAGTCCGCGAGATCTTACAGACAAAACATATCGGTGCGATAACGACGGACTCGAGTGTTGACTTGCAACGGGCGTGGTTAATGGTTAATCGCGCGGCACGAATTCAGGGTTGGCCCACTATGTGCTTGCCTCGCTCGTTGGTGCTTACAGATATGCTTCAAAGCCGTGGACACAACGCAATCGTTAGAATAGGTGTGAACAAATTAAAAAATACCGCTTCGCCTGAGCTTTTTGCACATGCCTGGGTCGAAGTTAACGGCAATGTAATCGGAGAAAAGGCTACCGTTGAGAATCGATTCTTGAAACTTATCTAGTACTATCGTTAAAAAAGGCGCACGACAAAAGCGCGGTCAAAATAGTAAGGTAGCCGCCAACCCTAGAACAGCAAAATACCCCACAACATCAGTTACCGTGGTGAGAGCCACACCACCGGCTAAAGCCGGATCGATACCAAGCTTATCCAAGATTATGGGTAAAAAAACTCCTGCAAAAGCAGCAATTACCAGATTTATTAGTGTTGCCAGCGCTATCACCACCCCCAAATTAGGGTCTCCAAACCACAACGCGGCGATAAGCGCGACAGCAACGGCCCAAAGTAGTCCATTTAATATCCCAACCAATATTTCTTTGCGTAGTACCGCCCGTATATTTGAAGAATTGATGTTACCCACCGACAAGCCGCGAATTACGATGGTAAGTGTTTGCATCCCAGCATTGCCGCCCATACTCGCCACAATCGGCATAAGTACAGCCAAAGCGACTAACTTCTGAATTGTACCCTCAAACTGACCAATCACCCATGAGCCCAGTAGCGCTGTCATTAAATTAACCCCTAACCATACAGCACGACTGCGAGCCGTTTGTGTTACGGGAGAAAATACGTCTTCGTCCTGCCGCAATCCTGCACCCGCCATAATCATTTGAGATTCAATTTCTCGGATAACGTCCACAACATCGTCAATCGTTATTCGTCCTATCAATCGATTTTTTTCATCGACAACCGGTGCTGAAATAAGGTTGTACTTTTCAAATGCACTAGCGACTTCCTCTTCAGAATCTAGCACGCCAAAAAATACTGGCTCTGGATCTACATGCTCAGCAACCAAATCATTCAAAGGCGCGATTAACAGACTACCAATTGGCAACACGCCTTTAAGGACTCCCTCACGGTCAACCAAAAATAAAACATCGGTATTTAGGGGCAGTTCTCCCCGCAAGCGCAAAAATCGTGTAATAACCCCAAGGGTAACGTCATCACGGACTGCGATCATATCCAGATCCATCAGACCACCAGCAGAATCCTCTGGGTATGATAGAACTTCGCCTAAACCTTTGCGGGCCTCCTGATTTACTGTAAATAAGACATCAGAGAGAATGTTCGCCGGCACATCTGGCACCAAATCCGCGATATCGTCTACGTCTAATGGCTGAATTAGTTGGGCCAATCGCTCCTTAGGGGTTTCTCCAATTAGCTGACCACGCACCGCTTCCTGCAGTTCATTTAGAACGAAACCACCCTGTTCATCTGGAATTTGTAACCACGCCCTAGCACGGTCAGTTGGCGTCAAAGACTCCAGCAAATCAGCCACATCGGCAGGGTGTAATTCTGAGAGAAAACTTTCGATCGGTGCAGAATTTCCTACCTGCAATAATTCAAGCAACCTCTCTAATAAATTTTCAGATTCTATTTGTGCCATATCTGAATTCTAGTACACCCCAAAATCGGGTACACGGTAGCATAATTAAATGTATACGAGGCCGCTGTAACTAGCCCCCAGAATCAAATGCAAGCTAAACCCCTTCAAACAGCGCTATTCAAACGCTCCAATTGCTGTCTAAGCGCTGCGGGATCGCTGGTTCGAAGCATTTTATTTACTCTACGACGAGCCTTCGCAACATCCGTTTGCATTGCCACATTCTTTATTTCGAGCAAGCTACCAGCATCGTCCATACTGAAAATTCGTAGGCCTAGACCTAATAGCAACCTTGTAAACCTGCTATTACCGGCCAATTCTCCACAGATCGACACGGGTATACCTGCCTTATCTGATACTTTTACAATATTT
>DNHK01000045.1 GCA_003485905.1 Gammaproteobacteria bacterium
CTCAGAAGATATGTCAGTACTCTATTTTCCTGAACAGCGTGCTGCTTTTGGTGTGGATTTCGTCCATGTTCAGCGATTCCCTGGGAATTTGGCAGGCGCACCAGTCGATCAATATTTAGGCGCGCTTGAGCAAATGAATGCATTGGACTTTGATATCCTCATTCAAGGGCATGGAACACCGGGTACTAAAGCGGACCTAGAGGGTTTTATAAGTTTTCTACAAACTACTGAGTCAGAGGTAAGTGCGGCGATCGCAGCTGGTCAGACATTGGAAGAGACCCAAGAGTCGGTATTGCTTGAGGACTTTTCTGGCTGGAGTTTGTACGAGGATAGACGCGCCAATATCGTTGGCGAGATGTACGGGATTTTAAGTGCTAATTAGGAATAAACTTAATAGGTAATACTAAATTCGGGCACCGGTTTTGTTTAAATCAACAAACGCGTGCTCGAATTTAACGTATGGTTTTGTATGTGATTAACTTTGTTTGCTTGTGACCAGCTCTAGATTTTTAGCCGCCTTTTTCCTCGTCGCTATAGTGCCTACTATAGCGCTTGCCCAACAGTCGCTAGAACGGATACATGCAGGCATTGTTGATGAATATAACAACATCGAACACGTAGGGGCAGGTGAGTTGTTGGCAATGAGTCCTTCGGACGTGCTTTTGTTCGACGTTCGGGAACAAGATGAATTTACAGTTAGCCATATTCAAGGCTCTATACAGGTGGATCCGGATATTGATGAGGATGCCTTTGCAGAAAGGTATGGCTCAAACCTGGAAGGGAAGACGGCGATATTTTATTGTTCGGTCGGGCGACGCTCCTCACAACTCGCTTCTAAGCTAGACGAGTTTATTCAGGAAAAAAACGGAGTAGGGGCGGCAAATCTAATTGGAGGTATTTTTCAGTGGCGTAACGAAAGTCGCCCATTGGTGAGTATCAACCGTGTACCTACGAATCAAGTACACCCGTATAATTGGTATTGGGGGCGGCTGATAGAAGATAAAGGCGCGATTAGCTACCAGCCGCAGTCTGATTAAGGGTTGGTCGATTCTCGTCTTAGAATCCCCGTTGTTTGCGCGTGAGCTTCAAACGTAGCAACCAACTCCGCTAGTAATTCTGGATGCTCTACTGAGATCTCTCGGGCTTCACTGGGGTCGTCTTTCAAATTAAAAAGCTGCCAATTATTGTCTGCGACTCCGCGGATAATCTTCCAATCACCGCGGTGTAGCCAGCTAAGCCCCGCGTGGTCCAATGCTATAGGTTCGTCATCTGCATGAACCAATTGGGTGGGGTTATCAAGCAGAGCAGCAAAGGACTTTCCACGAATGGGAAGTTTGTTTGGCGCGCGTAAATTGACCCCATCCTCATCAATTCCAGCCAGCTCCATAATAGTTGGCATAATATCCATAACCGAGGTCAGCGATGAGCTGATGCGATCTGATTCTTTTGGACTTAGAGGGCGGATAAACGCCGCAGTTCGAGTGCCGCCTTCATATGGAGAGCCTTTCTCTTCTCGAAAGGGTGCAGATTGTGCATCTGCCCAACCTTGTCCCACGTTTACCCAGCTATTTCGGTTACCCAAGTTCTCTAGCGAGTTGTCGAAGTGATCACCTGTTGAACGATGATCAAAATTCTCGTCACCCTCTGGCCCATTGTCGTTATGGTAAATAATATAGGTGTTATCAAGCTGTCCCGATTGCTCTAAATAACTAATGATTCGGCCAAACTCCACGTCTAAATGCGCGACCATTGAGGCGTACAGTTCCATTGTGCGTCGATTTAATTGGCGATCTTCTTCGTCTAGTTCATCCCATGGGGTGGCAACTTCAGGGCAGCGTGAATAATCTGCGTTATCCGGGACTACGCCGGCATCGATTGCACCTTGTTGGCGTGCAGCACACAAGGCATCATAGCCAGCATCGTATGCTCCGCGAAATGTTTCTCTCCAATCGGGTAAGACCTGCAGAGGCCAATGCGGGGCAGTCGGCGCAAACCATGCAAAGAATGGCTGTTCGCTAAATTCATTGGATTGTAAAAATTCCAGCATTTTATCCACATACACTGTGGTGGAATAAAATCCATCGGGTAGCTCTTCAAGTAGGTTACCGTCTTCGGTGAAAGGGTTTTTGAGTGAAGTTCCGATAGATGGTTTAGGAAAGTCGTCTGCCATTTTAAAGTGATGCCAACCGCCTACTAAAAGTGCGAAGCTTCGATCAAATCCTCGATCGCCCGGCATAGTGCTACCAGGCGTGTCACCAAGATGCCACTTTCCAGCCATATAGGTGTGGTAACCCGCTGCTTTCATTCGCTCAGGTAGGGAGACGACACGATTGCTTAGTTGTCGCTCGTACCCGGGTTGGTCCTGGAATGCTGGAAAGGATTGCTGGCTGCCCATGCCAGCCTCATGGTTGCCAGTGCCGCTCATTAGCATTGATCGTGTAGGCGCGCAGCTTACATTTACATGAAAATTAGTCAGGCGAAGGCCTTCAAGTGCGAGTTTATCCAAATTTGGCGTGGGTATATCATTGCCGCCGAAGGCACCTAAATCTGTATAGCCCATATCATCGGTAGTGATAACCAAAAAATTGGGCCGTTTGACTTCCTCAGACTCAGTTTGCCGACTTTCGCCTTGAGCGGAATTATTCTCGGTGGGCGTGACCTGCATAGAGTCGTCCTGCTCCGGATCGGCTTGACCGCACCCAACCAGTAAAAACAGGGCGATGGGTAGGAAAAGAAAACTCTTCGGTACAATTTTGGTCATATAGCTTCTCGAATAATGAGTGATATGTGGATGTTGCGTGATTTAATTTTATCGGTGGATTAAACCATATATCGGACTGATGATTAATAGTCGTTGTATTATTTAGCTCTACTAACGATAAGTAGAAATTTCGATAGAGTTGGGCTAGACGGTAAGCAGCATTCTTAATCTGTGCCGGCATACGTTTGTTAACGTTAAGAAAACGTTTACGTAACAGTTACTCAACCAATCGTTGCTTGGAATCTTTCGCTATCTCACTAGTATTCAAATGCGCCCGGCTCTATTCCGAAGAGTTGGTAGCACTTTTACTTTTATGGAACTTGAGGAGCTGACTGAAAATGGTATCGAGTAGTATTGGGTTAACAGACAAAAGTAATTATAAACCGCGAAAGTTTAGAGCATGCTTGGTGTTTCCTATTACCTTGCCCTTGATAATCGCTACAGAAAGTCTAATGGCTCAGCTGGAACCAGATGCGGCAACTCCAAACCCCACGATTGAAGAAGCGATTGTTTTTGGTCGAGGTGCACAGCAAATAGGTGAGGCAAGTACGGCTAGCGAGGGGACTGTCAGCGGGGCGGATTTAGCGATTAGACCATTATTGCAGACCGCCGAGCTTTTGGAGGTTGTGCCGGGAATGGTTGCGGTACAACATTCAGGTTCCGGCAAGGCCAATCAGTATTTTTTGCGCGGATTTAATCTGGATCACGGAACTGATTTTACGAATTATGTAGATTATGTCCCTCTTAATTTTCGTTCTCACGGCCATGGTCAGGGCTATCTGGACGTAAATGGTCTGATTCCGGAAACAGTTGATCGCGTAGATTATAGAAAAGGTCCCTATCGTGCTGATTGGGGTGACTTCTCGATGGCTGGCGCTTCGTTTATGCAAACAATTGATCGGCTAGAAGAGAATTATGTTTCTGCAGAGGTGGGAAGTTACGATTGGCGTAGGCTTGCGGTTGGCGGTACGGTTGATCTGGGCCAAGGAAGCTTAACCGGTGTCGCGCAATATAAGACATACAATGGCCCCTGGGAACTAGAGGAGGACTTGGAAAATAAATCAATCTGGACCAAGTATTTGCGAGAAACCAGCTACGGTACTTTTAGAGCAACATTGTCAGGGTACAGCGCCAGTTGGAATCCAACAGAGCAAATTCCGGAAAGTGCCATCGGCACCGATGTCTGCGAAGATATTTTTTGCTCAATTGATGGGACTGCTGAAGGACAAACCGACCGGTGGATAGCTACTTTCTTGATGGAAGGTGAAGATTGGGAGAGTGCCCTATATGCTCAATATTATGATTGGGAAATGTCGTCTAATCCGACCTACGATGAACAAATAAACCAGTTTGATGAGCGGTGGACATTTGGGGGTCATATAGGAGCGAATACCACTTTGTCAGATTCAGTAGATGTTCACTATGGCGGTGATTTTAGATATGACGATGTGAGCAGGGTTGGTGTTAATTTATTTGAAAGCGGCGAATTCATTGCGGAAAATGGAAATAACTCGCTAACCGAAGCATCGGTGGGTGCCTATGCAGAAGTTACCTGGGCCGTGACGGATAAGTTGCGTATCACACCTGGGTTGCGTGCTGATTATTTCGATTTTAATGTGACCGCCTTAAACAGCATCAGCGCAGAAGGGAGCGAGACTGATTCATTAGTTTCACCAAAGTTTGGACTTGCTTATACGATAAGTAATGATCTGGAAGCATATGCAAATTGGGGTTATGGGTTTCACTCAAATGATGCACGTGGGGTTGTCGACGATACTAATCCAGTAGAAGGTTTGGCCCGTGGTGAAGGTTATGAATTAGGAGGGCGATATCAGGGTGATGGTTTTAAGCTGTCTACCGCTGTTTGGTGGCTAAATCTTGATAGTGAACTTAGCTTCGTGGGAGATTCCAATTCAGTTGAGCCCAAAGGGGGCTCTGAACGTTACGGCGTGGAGTTTGTGGCTTTTTGGCAACCTTATGAATGGCTGGCTTTGGATGCGGTTTACGCAAAGAGTATCGCGCGCCAGGCGGACCCATTGGAGGCAGGCGGTAAGTACATAGAAGGTGCGGTTGAGGATTCAGGTCAATTAGGTCTGACAGTAAATTATGGGCCATGGGATGTTAGTTCTCGGGTACGGTACTTTGGTAGTTATGCGCTTTTGCCAGATAATTCCGAGAGTGTTGGAGCTCAGGCTACTGTGAACCTTAGAGTGGCTCGTACCTTCGAGCACTTTACCTTATACGGTGAAATCTTAAACCTTACCGACAATGATGCTAAAGATATTGTTTATTACTATGAGACTAACGTTGCGGGATTAGGGCCAAGTGAAGGTAGAGTTAGCCGGGCGAAAGAGCCCCGAACTTTCCGTGCGGGGCTAAAAGTTCTGTTCTAACGGTTCCCGACAATTTACTAATTAGTAGCCTACGGTCATACGTTTGCCGATAGATTGAGGGGCTTCAATTTCGTCTATAATTGCTGCAGCCATATCACGATGAGAGATTCCACCGGCTTGACCACTTTCATTAACCAGTACTTCGTCTGATCCTGTTCTGTAGGTGCCTGTCCTCGGTCCGTCTGGGTTATAGGGTCCAGACGGAGAAATTACGGTCCATTTCACCGAGGTTGTGGCTCGATAGTTTTGTAACGCTAGCCAATGTCCCCAGACTAACCCATGGAGAGGAGTGCCTTCGTCGCGGGTTTGGGTGTCTAAGCCTAATACTCCATTGGTGTACAGGGTTGAGCCCCCACCTAATTGGATCACCCTGGGAGCATCGTTGCCCATTTCACGCGACACCGCTATAAACGTTTTAGATGAACGGTTGTTTAGCGTTTCTTCAGGAAAATTATTTGGTCCATAACCGCGTACGGAAAGTATCACGGCGTCAGCACCGTTTATTGTTTTTAACGTCGATTCGTGATTGCTTGCATCACCTGCCACTGCAGAAAAACTTGGGTACTTGATATCGAGACTTTCTGGGTTTCGGCTAACACCAATTACCTTGTGCTCGCGATCTAATGCCTCTGTCACTATCTTAGATCCGATCTTGCCAGAAGCCCCGTAGATCACGATAGTGTCGGCATTGGCGGGTATGACGGCTAACGCAGCGAATATAGGCAACGCCAATAGGGTAGTACATTTTGCTTTGTTCATTTTCGTTATTCTCCAGAACGAGTCGCTGAACAGTATGCAGTATCTATTAATCAGAGCTTCGCCAATGTTTAAAATAAATCTAAATTCAAATAGTCAGTAAATGTCTTCTAAAAGGTAGGTATGTTCTTTCTCGAGTTGATAACACGACTAAAGTCAGCGTACTTTGTGGCCTACTAACTGCACTACTGAAGACCAGCCTGCATGCCCTGACCCTTCTTGAACGTCTCGTTCAATCTCTGCTAAGTGGCTGAAACTTAGCCCTTTTAGCTCTTGAGTTAAGGGTTCCTTTCTCATCGTTAACTTAGCGTCTGCCGGGCCACCAGTTCCATGCTTTAACTGATCTGGTGTATAGGCTTCGAGTATGAATGTGCCTTTGTTTTTTAATCCCTTCATAACGCTTGTGTGCAGGCTTACACGTAGATCGACTGGAATATGAAAAAAGATAGACACGATACCCTCCCAGTGATTTTCGGCAATTACGTAATCTTTTATATCGCTATGAATAAAATCGATGGATACACTATTTTGTTTTGCCAATTTCTTCGCCTTATTAATACCGATTAGCGACATATCAACAGCCGTTACTTGGTAGCCCTGCTTCGCGAGAAAAACAGAGTTGCGTCCTTCGCCGTCGGCAAGACAAAGTACGTCACCCTTGGGTATGCTTTTGACGTGCTCTGCCAAAAAGGAATTCGGAGCCGTGCCGAATAGATAACCGTCTTCGCTGTATCTGTCATCCCACTTGATTTTCATTGTTTCTGTTTCCGGTACTAGATAAAAGTAACTTTTATCTTAGGTCGCCATTAGGGCGCATACTTAGCCAGCTGTATAACCGCCGTCGGGTGAAATAGTATGTCCGGTATGAAAGTCGGATGCGGGCGAAACCAAAAAGAGTAGTGGCCCTGCAAGATCCTCCGGTTCGCCTAATCGCCCCATGGGAATACGTGACAGGATGCTTTTTCTTGTTGCGGCGGCTAGTTCATCATCTTCAAACATCCAGCTAGTTTGATTGGATCGAAAAACGGTGGGGGCTAAGGCATTTATTGTTATACCTTCTTTGCCCCATTCACAGCCGAGCGCTTTAACTATGCCGTTGACCGCATGTTTGGAACTGCAATACGCAGAGTATCCAGCGGGATGTCCTAACAATCCTCGCGCAGAGGAAACAAGTACAACCTTCCCACCATCACCTTGTTCGGTCATTTGACGGCCAGCCGCTTGAGTCATCATCCAGGAGTCGGTAACGTTTACGCGCATAACCTCCTCAAAACGGCTAACATCCATATCAATTATAGGGTCAACATCCATCGTGCCGGAGGCCACTACCAGTATATCCAAACGGCCATAGGCGGAAACGGCAGCTTCGATGATAGCAGCACAATTTTCAGTGGAGTTCGGCCATTTGGCGACTACTAAAACTTCACCACCATCATCTTTTAGCTCGATCGCTAGTTCGTCCAACTTGTCTTGTTTGTCATCGGCGATAACCAGCTTAGACCCTGCTTTCGAAAGCGTCCGTGCGGCAACGCTACCAAAGGCACCTAGTGAGCCAGTAACTACAGCTACCTTGCCGCTAATATCAAATAATTCGTGTGGGCTTTTCAATTCTTTACTCATAAATCACCTTTTTTTGAGGAGCAGATTATGGGGCAACTTGGTCACCAGAGCCAGAGACTTTACCGTCGAATTATTCGGTCTTCTTTATCTCTGATATGATTAGACCGTCCGCCGTCGATGTTGGTGGATTCTGCGTGTGACCCTCAGTAACATTGATTAACGTAGAGATTTAAAATTAGCCCAATGCTTGCGGTGCCCTAGATGAATGATAGCGATCAACGTTTCAACAATGCTGATGTTTCTACTGTGTCAGAGGATGTACCCACGCTCACTTTGTTCAACGGCAATACCGTTAGAGTGCTGACACCAGGGCAGAGTACAGATAAACGCTTAACCGTTATCGAATATGTAGATTTTACTCGCGGTAATCCGCCACCGTTTACGCGGCATGAATTTATAGAGGTGTTTTCGGTATTGGAAGGGCGCCTGGCGTTTCAGTATTTAGGTGAGGAGCCTTTTTATGTTTTGGCAGGTAA
>DNHK01000092.1 GCA_003485905.1 Gammaproteobacteria bacterium
CGGATAAATAGTGCCTTGGGCCAACCACTTAGCAGATTTTATTTTCTTGGATTCTTCCTCGAAAATATCGACAAACACACCGCCAATAATTTTACGTTTGCGTTCAGGGTCTGAAACCCCCGCGAGTGCCGATAGGAAGCGATCTTCGGCATCGATGCGGATTACCTTTACACCCATGTGCTCTGCAAAAGTTTCCATTACTTGATCGCCTTCGTTCAGGCGTAACAATCCGTTGTCTACAAAAATACAGGTCAACTGGTTGCCAATTGCTTTATGTAACATCGCCGCGACAACTGAAGAATCGACGCCGCCAGACAAGCCAAGAATCACATGATCACTTCCGACCTGCTCACGCACATTTGCGATGGAGGCATCGATAATGTTACCGGCATTCCAGTCGTCCGCACAGCCACATATATCGTGCACAAAGCGTCCAAGCACCTTGTCGCCTTGTTGTGTGTGAGTGACTTCCGGATGAAACTGCAGGCCATAAAATTGGCGTTTAGTATCAGCGATCGCTGCTAGTGGTGCATTCTGGGAACGACCCACCACCTCAAACCCTGCGGGTAGTTTGCTAACCCGATCACCGTGACTCATCCAGACTTCTAATTCACCCAGTTCAAGAATTCCTTTCCCATTTCCGTCGTCAAATACGTCCACTTTGGCATAACCATACTCTCGCTCATCTGAAGTCTCTACTTCTCCGCCAAGCATCCCGGCCATACATTGCATGCCATAACATATACCTAGAACAGGTAGCCCCATATCGAACAACCCTTGTGGTGCTCGCGGTGTGGTGCCCTCTGTCATCGAGTTTGGGCCTCCCGACAAAATTATTCCCGCAGGCGCAAACTCCGTAATTTCTTCAACTGTATGATCGTAAGCCCAAAGCTCACAATACACTCCAAGTTCGCGTACGCGACGCGCAATTAGTTGGGTATATTGGGAACCGAAATCCAATATCAGGATTCGATCCTTATGCGGATCGTTTTGCATGACACTAGTCATTTGTTTGGCCTAACTGCGTTGGTAATTAGGTGCTTCCTTGGTTATAGAAACATCGTGCACATGGCTTTCGTGTATACCTGCGCTGGTAATCTGCACAAACTCCGCCTTTCTTAGTTTGGCGAGATTTTCACTTCCGGTATAACCCATGCTCGCCCGCAAGCCACCCATTAATTGATGCACAATATTAATTGTCGGACCCTTATAAGGAACCCGACCCTCAATACCCTCAGGAACAAGCTTATCTACGGACTCAACGCCCTCTTGAAAATAACGATCTTTCGAGCCCTGTCCCATAGCGCCTAATGAACCCATACCTCGATAGGCTTTATAAGAACGCCCCTGATATAATTCAATTTCGCCGGGAGCTTCATCAGTTCCCGCCAGCAAACCGCCGACCATAACTGCATTTGCGCCTACCGCCAACGCCTTCGCTATATCACCAGAAAATCGCAGCCCGCCATCAGCAATTAACGGAACACCGGACTTTGCCAACGCGTTTGCCACATCGTATATAGCCGTAATTTGCGGTACGCCGACACCAGCAACCATTCTGGTAGTACATATAGAACCAGGTCCAATGCCAACTTTTACAGCATCCGCGCCCGCAGACACCAAATCCTTTGCCGCAATGGCTGTAGCAATATTTCCACCAATCACCTGCACTTGTGGAAATTTCTTTTTCACCCACTCAACTCGTTCCAGAACCCCAATGCTATGTCCGTGAGCTGTATCAACAACAATTACATCCACACCAGCCTCAGCTAATCTTTCTACACGCTCGTCGGTATCAGCCCCTACACCTACCGCAGCGCCAACCCGCAGCCGGCCCTCAGAATCCTTACATGCGAGCGGGTATTTACGTGATTTTTCGATATCTTTAACCGTGACCATTCCGGCCAAACTAAAGTCATCCCTCACAATAAGCACTTTTTCAAGACGGTGTTCTTGCAATAGCTTCTTGAATTGCTCGGTATCTGTACCTTCGGGTGCGGTTACCAGCTTATTTTTAGGTGTCATTACACTGCTTACCGTCGCATCCATACGCGTCTCAAATCGTAAATCACGCGAGGTAACTATACCGACTAACTTACCGCCATCTACGACGGGTACTCCCGAAATGCCGTATTTACGGCGAATCTGCATCACATCTTCCACTGAAGCGGAGGAGCTTAACGTGATGGGGTCGTTAACAATCCCACTCTCGTACTTTTTAACCCGAGCAACTTCTGCGGCCTGTAATTCCGGTGACATATTTCTATGCACAATACCCATTCCACCTTCCTGAGCTAAACAAATAGCCATGCCGGATTCAGTAACGGTATCCATCGCGGCAGAAAGCAGCGGAATGTTAATAGAAATATCGCGAGTTATTTGAGTCGATAGATCGACATCGCGCGGTAAAACCGACGACGCTGCAGGGACTAGCAGAACGTCATCGAAGGTGAGAGCAAGTTTGATATGTTCCATCGCAGGATTATACGAGGATCGATTTCTAATTCAATATAAAAGGCGCCTCAAAATGAATGATCTCACGTCTTTTTATTGGTTGATGATTTCCGCTAGTTTATTTCTGCAGATTTGATCAACCAAACGGCAAAACAGGCGATAACTAACGGCACCGCAAAAAACAACATAATCACATTAGCTGGCATACCCTTAGCAGCAAGTACTCCACCGATAACCGGCGAGATAATAGCCCCAACCCGACCAAGACCAATTGCCCAACCCACTCCAGTATTGCGAATTTCAGCCGGGTACACCCTCGCAGCTATAGTGTAAAGGCCAACTAATCCGCCCTGGACACCGAAACCAATCAAACCAAACACCATCAATGTAGTCCAATCACCACTCACAAATCCAAATACCGCCATTAACGCCGCGGTAAAGACATAAAACCCAATAATTGAAGAACGTAGGCCGACTTTCTGTGAGCTATATCCTTGCGAAGTATTTCCAAATATGGCACCTAAATTAAACACAGTTCCAGCATAGATAGCCATTGTTGTGGACATGCCGGTGCGTTCCGCCAACCCAGGAATCCACGTTGTAAGATAATACAAAGTAGCAAAACCCAGAAAAAAAGCACTCCATAATTTAATCGTTGTTCCTCGTCGTTTACTCCCCAATAACCCTGCAAGCATTTCAGAAACCGGGGCTTTCTCTCCGGCAGCCGTCGCCGGCGGCAGTTTATTGAGCACCTGGTAATTCATACTCACGGCGATAGAATTCACCCGCTTTAGAGCATATTTTGGTTGCCGTTTAATTAGCCATTCCCAAGACTCCTTTAAAAGAAAGATCGCGATGGGCAATGAAAAAAGCGTACAAAAACCAGCAAATGTAAACATAGCGCGCCAACCATGGGCGGGTATAATTTGGGCCGCGACAAATCCGGAGACCGTCGCACCTATGGGATAGCCAGCAAGTACCACCCCTAAAACCAAATTACGTTGCCGTTCTGGCGCATATTCAGAAGCAAGAGTAACCGTACTAGCTAACATAGCCCCGATGCCTAAACCCGATAGAAACCGTAAACTAACTAATTGCTGAAATGTTTCGACATAAGCGGTAATGGACACACCGACACCCATTACTAAAATTGCACCCAACATCACCTTTCGGCGGCCGATGATGTCTGCAATCGGTGCTATAAATAATCCACCGAAGGCCATGCCAATCAAAGCGGCACTAAACACAAAACCCATTTGTACGGCCGGAATACTCAAATCCCCACGCACTCCCGCTTGTGAGTAAGTAATAACCATTACATCCATGCCGTCAAGCATGTTCATCAAAACACACATAGCGATAACGCCGAACTGGGTGATGGAAATGGGATTGCTATCGATCAGTGATCGAATATTGGTCATCTAAGGGCTCCTTCGAACGAAAAACAAGTAAGTGGTGCTAAATTACCGAAAAATTTAAGTCTGCAATAACTCGGGCGATAGTACCAGCCGGAATAGTTCTACCAACATGTTAATAAGTAACCTTTCGATTTCTAATGCTATTGAAAACTCTCTAAAAGTGCCAAACTTAGCTCTAGGGAAGCAGTTGTTCAAAAACTAAGCTGGTTACAATGGTGCAAGTTGCGTGCGGCGCCTAGCAATTTCCGGATATGATCGACTAGAGTTATAATTTGTTCGGACAGATTAGACAATTATCAT
>DNHK01000216.1 GCA_003485905.1 Gammaproteobacteria bacterium
TTGGTTTACCTGAAACTCAACTTGGTATTATTCCTGGTTGGGGCGGCACAGTACGCCTGTCGCGCATTGCGGGTCTGGAAGCAGCGGTCGATTGGATTTGCTCAGGCAAGCATCAGAAAGCTGCTACTGCACTAGACTCTGGTGTCGCGGATGCCGTCGTTAGTAGTGATAACGGCACTGATGATCTTTGGTCCAAGGCCATCAGCTATATCGAGCTCTGCCACTCAGGCGAATTGGATTATCAGGCGAAACGAAATCTCAAGCTTCAAGCTCTGAACGTAAACGAAAAAGAAATCGAGCAAGGCAAGTTATTCGCGCAATCAACCGTGCTGAACGGCCGTGGCGTATTTTATCCGGCGTTAGCCTGTGCGATAGACGCCATCTTTGAAGGTGCAAACAAAGACAGAGTTGAAGCCCTTGCTATCGAAACAAAATATTTCACAGCGGCCGCGACCACGGATGAAGCTGTTGCAATGGTGGGCAATTTTGTTGCTGATCAAGAACTTGCCAAAAAAGCACGTGATTGGGAAAAGCGTTCCAGCAAGACGAATGAAGTTGTCGCCGTTCTCGGTGCGGGCATTATGGGTGGTGGTATTGCCTACACAGCGGCGCTTAAGGGCACACCAGTCATCATGAAGGATATCGAACAGGCCGGTATTGATCTCGGGTTATCTGAAGCGAACAAGTTGCTCTCCAAGCGAGTTAAACGCGGCCAGTTAACTTCGGAGAACATGGCTCACATTCTCAACAACATTAACGGGCAGCTCGACTATGAAGGTTTTCAATCTGCTGACATTGTTGTCGAAGCCGTGGTTGAGAACCCCAAAATTAAGCACATCGTTCTAGCAGAAGTAGAACAAGAGCTTACTGAAGATGCGATTATCACTTCAAACACCTCTACGATTTCGATTACCTACTTAGCCGAAGCGTTAAAACGACCAGAGAACTTTTGTGGCATGCATTTTTTCAATCCAGTGCATGCAATGCCATTGGTAGAGGTAATACGGGGTAAAAGAACCTCTGATGAAACAATCGCCCGCACAGTCGCCCTCGCGAACACAATGGGGAAAAAAGCCGTCGTTGTTAACGACTGCCCGGGCTTTCTAGTAAACCGGGTGTTATTTCCATACTTCGCAGGGTTCGCCAAGCTATTGTCAGAAGGCGTCGGGTTTGTACGCATCGATAAAGTAATGGAAGGATGGGGCTGGCCCATGGGACCAGGTTATCTAGCCGATGTGATAGGTATCGATACCATGGCTCATTGTGAAACTGTCATGGCTGATGGATTTCCCAGCCGAATGCCCAAACCAGAAAATGGCCCAATGGATTTACTGCTAAAAGCCGACCGATTGGGACAGAAAAATAATAAGGGGTTTTACAAGTTTGAAAAGGACGAAAATGGTCGCCTGAAAAAACAATATGACGAATCAGTCGAATCGAATCTTGGGGCATACCGGGATACAAACTCCCAGCTTTCCGACGACGATATAATTGCACGGATGATGATTCCTATGGTGACCGAAATGGCACGTTGCTTAGAGGAAGGCATTGTAGAGAGCCCGGTAGAAGCTGATTTAAGCTTATTGTATGGACTAGGGTTTCCAAACTTCCGTGGTGGAATATTGCGCTGGGTAGATACAATCGGAATTAAAAATATAATTGCGATGGCTGAAAAATGGCAACACCTAGGAGAAATCTACCAGCCGACCGAAGGGATGCAGGCTCTGGCGCGTAGCGAAGGAGGTTACTACTAGAGCCCTCTATTCAACTCCTACACTCTTACTGTTCAGACTCTGTGCTCCGAATTAAAGTCCATAGATTGCTACTAGCAAACACACTTGCAAGCAACACCAGCAGGGCTAGGGCAAACCATTGAACCGCATAAGATAAATTCTGATTCACATCATAGTGCACTGCCGGCCAATGTCTGACCAAACCACCAGGCTGTTGCGCGGTCACTCTAACTTCAAAAGGAAAAACCGGTTCCTGTAAGGCATCAGAAACCACATCAAAATCTAATCTACGAATACGTAATGGCCACACATCGGCATCAATTTGCCCCCCCTCGACACGAGCCCTTTCGGGCGGCACATAGATCTGAGCGGTAAGTTCTACAGCTCCTTCATATGGTCGTAAGTTCGGCGGAGTATCTGCTGGTAATACGCCAGTTGTCCAGCCTCGGTGAACCAGAACTATTTGATCATTACTGCTCAGTCGGAACGGCGTGACAACCCCATAGCCAATCTGTCCATCAAAGAATTCTCCGAGCAATAGAATTGTGCGCTCGTTAACAAACTCACCTTTTAAAGATACATGCCGGTTTATTAGTTCGCTATTAGAGGGGTGTAAGTGTCCTACTGGAATATCCTCCAGGGCCTCAGCGTTTTCTCGTGAATGGAGTTCTAGCGCCTGCTGAGCTTCTACCTTCTCGCCCGCACGGTCTAATTGCCAAAGACTTAACCTCAGAAAAGCTGCACAGGTAATAAGCACACATATTGCGACCAACCAATTGACGCGAATATGAAAGGCTTTAATTTTTAACTCGGAATGGAACCGCATGAAATTTTTACAAGTTGGCGCAGCAATTGATATGCAGCAGACTAATGCAGAAGTTGAGCGATTTCAATGATGATCCCGGCGGTTGTCGACAGCAGCGCGATAAAAATAATTACTAACAAAGTTATCGCCTATACTCGCAAGCTACATATTTGGATAGTTTGGACCACCGGAACCTTCCGGCGATAGCCAAACAATATTTTGTGTAGGATCTTTTATATCGCAAGTTTTACAATGCACACAGTTCTGTGCATTTATCTGTAATTTCGGTTCACCTTCTTGTTCCACAATTTCGTAAACACCAGCTGGACAGTATCTCTGCTCAGGCGCGTCGTAGATGGCGAGATTTGTAGTAATCGGCACAGCAACATCTTTCAACGTGAGATGACAGGGCTGATCTTCCTC
>DNHK01000097.1 GCA_003485905.1 Gammaproteobacteria bacterium
CCGAGGATTTAGACGAGACGCGCACCCAATGGCAATTATGTGTGGTGTCGTTGGCGCCTTAGCCTCGTTTTACCACGACGCTTTAGACATCACTAACGAAACACATCGAAATATAACTGCGCATCGTCTAATTGCTAAAATACCGACGATCGCAGCAATGTCATACAAGTACACCACCGGTCAGCCGTTTGTCTATCCGAAAAACAACTTGGGATATGCAGAAAACTTCCTGCATATGATGTTTGGCGTTCCGACTGAAGAAACGGTAATCAGTCCGATTCTTGCAAAAGCAATGGATCGAATATTTATGCTGCATGCCGATCATGAGCAAAATGCGTCTACATCTACAGTTAGATTAGCTGGTTCGAGCGGAGCTAATCCATTTGCCTGTATATCAGCAGGTATTGCAACTCTATGGGGACCTGCCCACGGTGGAGCAAATGAAGCTTGCTTGAAGATGCTGGAAGAGATCGGACATCCGGATAAGGTTGATGAATACGTAGCCCGCGCCAAAGACAAAAATGATTCCTTCAGAATCATGGGATTTGGTCATCGGGTTTACAAAAATCACGATCCGCGGGCCACGATTATGAAAGTAACCTGCGACGAGGTTCTAGCTGATCTTGGCATTGAAGACTCACCGTTATTTCAGGTCGCACGCCGCCTCGAAGATGCGGCGCTAAATGACGACTACTTTATTGAACGAAAACTATACCCTAACGTCGATTTTTACTCGGGTATTATCCTGAAAGCAATTGGCATCCCACCTAATATGTTCACGGTGATTTTTGCCCTTTCCCGCACCATCGGGTGGATAAGCCACTGGAATGAAATGGTCAGCCAGCCATATAAAATTGGCCGGCCGCGACAACTTTATACCGGCCCGGTAGAAAGAGACTTTCCGGCGTAAAACTGGAACAAATTTCAGGCAACGCATCTAACCCGGTCATAGTCACTACGACCGGGTTTTTTATTCTCAAGGTAAACATATGAATTACCTGGCTCACCTTTTCGTATGCCCACCTGACCCTGAATCGATGGTGGGAAACTTAATGGCTGACTTTCGTAAATTTGTCGACTTTGAAACCTTACCGAAAAGCGTTAAGGATGGCATTGCAAACCACCAACGAGTTGATAAGTTCACAGATACTCACCCTTTGGTTATCAAACTAAGACAAAAGTTTCAGAAACCTCATCGTCGGTTTTCCGGGATTATTATAGATGTCGTTTTTGATTATTTTTTATCAAAGCACTGGCAGAAATACACAAACGTCGACCGATCCGTCTTTATATCAAATGCCTACCTGACGCTTAGTGATATGGAGGAGTTACTCCCAACTCGAATGCATAGGGCCCTTATCAAAATGAGTGAACAAGATTGGCTAGGTTCGTACTCCACGCTTGATGGAATCGAAGTTACCTTAGAACGAATTGGTACCAGAATTCGCTTCGCGAACCCACTTGCAGAATCACGAGCAGAAATAGAGCGCCTGCATGACCAGATTGAGCAATGCTTTTTAGAGTTCTTCCCCGATTTGGTGGATAATTTTGGGCACCCTGTATAGCAGCTAGCGGAATAATTATTTTCCACAGGCATCAGGACGACTCGGCTAGGGGTATTCCGAAAACAAATACGAGCGTGAGGGGCGAGAAGTCGAGGTCGCAACTAAAGGACACACATTCTCGGTAAATTACTGCAGCGCTTGTTGAATCTCGGCGACTTTATTACGCAATATTCCGGAGTTTTCCGGTCCCATTCGAAGGTACAGTTTTTGAATAGCAGGCAACCCTTCGATCGATAAGTCCACGTATTGGTATCGATCACCCACTTTTTTAAGTTTCGGGTCTCGAACGGGTGGAGGACTAATTGACGCTTGCCGCAAGGCTCGCTCTAATGCTGTTCGAAAATTTCTGTTTGAGTACCCAAGTTCACTATATGCACTCTCAAAAAGAGGTTCAAAGCGTGTATAAATACCCGCAACTGATTGAGCATTAAACGTGTCAATCATATTTACATATAGAGAATAACGCCCGTAATTACTTTCTAGTAGGCTATATTGCTCACCAGACTCAACCACTTCAATCGTATCCTCGATACTAGGTAGCGATAAAAGACTGCGGCCAATCTCACCATCGACAGCCTTATCCACCACCGTAACAAGTTTACGTACAAGCTCATCAGTGGGAAGCCATGAGAGCCACTCGGGAGCCGACGCAACACCTTGCAAAGACTCAAAAAACTGACGGTCACTGCGATCCAGAGCTGGTAATTCGTCCAACTGGATATCCGGATGATTACTGTGTTCGTCTGCAACCCTCATAATGTCGGCAGCGTACACTTGCTCATCCAAACCAGGGTCAATTTCAGGGTCTGCAAAAACCTCCAGCGCATCGTCAATCGACTCAATCACCGGCTTTACCAAGGTTTCATCCGGTATCGTATCAGGACGCAATAAGAACCATGAAAGCCCCGCTATCACAATCAATAGCGCAAAGGGCCACAACCTAGTTGCCTGTTTCTCTAGCGCGTGACCATCACCCACATGCGGGCGAGACGGTAATTTAAAATCTGGTGATTCGTTCAAAACTCAAACATAGATAGTCTCTGCATTCATAAACCGAACATATCCTAAAATACAACAAATCAACGCTAAATTTCCTTTGTGTAATCTGCATCATCGGCTTCGATTTAATTTTAGACCCGCTATTCACTCCTTCAACAGAACAATAAGTGGCACAGAAAAAAGGGGGGCATATGCCCCCACTTAGTTTAACTACCTTTCAGTCACTAAGGACTAAAAATTCTTCTTTAAACTCGCGCCAAATGTCCGTGGCTCACGCATATATGCATTGACCTTGCCATCTTGCAACGGTACGTCAAAGTGAGTACCTAGATAATCTTCGTCAAACAAATTACGCGCCCAAATGGAAATATCTATATCACTGTCAAACCAAGACACACCAACGCGAACATTGAATAAGCCGTAACCATCTTGTAATTTAATCGGGTCCGCATTTCCGTCCATAACGGCGTCGCTACGATAATTGTAGTCGGCGTGCACGTAAGAGACCTTATCGCTTCCAATTGGAAACGTTTTAGTCGCGGATATTGTGAAAAAGTGTTCGGGTACTGGATTCACTCGATCGCCAGATCGGTCACAAAAGGCATTCCCGGCGGAAGCACCTGGATCTTGTTGTCCAGAAAGTAACGGCGTAGCAATCCAGCAATTCGCATTCAAATGCGTTTTATATGTCGTATCGGTATACGCATAGCCAGCGCTAAACGATAAATCATCCATCGGATCCCAAACTACTTCGAGCTCCAGGCCTTGCGCCTCCAACTGGCTTGCATTTGACAGATTAAACCCGCCGCCGGCAAAAGAGTTGGTTTGAAAATCATCAACTGTTGAATAATACAACGCCGTATTAGCGCGCAAATTTTGATCAGGAAACTCAGCTTTTATACCGACCTCAAACGACTCCGATGTTTCCGCATCAAATATAGGATTCTGGTTTACGCTGATTCGATCAGTGTTAGTACCACCTGATTTATATCCGGTACCGAAGCTCGCATACACCAGCGTTGTTTCGTTAGCGAACCAACTTAACTTTAGCGTACCGGTCACTTGATCATCATCGAGCGTTGCCGCAACATCCGGTCGTGGTGCAATAATCGGAGTTACCGAATGTCCCCAGCCAGGGCGGTACATTGGAGCGTATTGTGCCGGATTTGGAGCCGCCAAGCCAAGACCAGCTAGCACCAGGTTCGTACCGATGGCAGTAAAATCTGCAGCCGGGCCAATTGCACTCTGGGTAAATCTACCCGTGAGATCCTTCTGCTCCTTGGTAAACCGCAAACCCGCTGTCAACGTTAGAGCATCAGTCAATTGGTAATCTAACTGGCCAAACACGGCCCAGGCCTCCTGCTCTTGCATGAACACATCACTCGAAAACGCATTTTGCGCAAACGGAGCCGCAACCCTAGGAAACGCGCCCCCCGTTGCAGCAGATAGGCCATTCAAGCCACCTACAATCGCCGAAATATTTGGATTTTGCCCGATCAACTGCGTGAAATTAGGGCCCAAATCAAAAAAACTGGTGCTATCAAGGTCTTGCTGATAGTAGTAAGCACCAACTATATAATGCAGCTTGTCGCCATTATTGGTAAATCTTATTTCCTGCGTCATCACATCAGAGTTTCCTCCACGTCGATTGTTAAATAACCGTGCGGCACTAAAATCAACGTCGGTAACATCGACCGAGTCAAACGATCGAATGGATGTAATGGATGTAAATGTTCCGCCATTATTTAAATCCCAATTAATCTCCGCAGAAACACCTTTATTTTCGTTTTGCGAAGCAGGCAACTCATTTACTCGCATGACATCGTCAAATACTCGATCCTGAGATACCACGGGAATCCTGAAGGCTGATAGAAGCGAATCAGAAAGCGGCGCACCGTTAACCGCGAAAAAGTTATTTCGAACCGTTGCAGCACCGCAACAGACTTCATCTACTTCCGAATAATCCGCAATAAAACGAACCGACACATCATCATTCGGCGTATATAGAAGCTGTGCTCTAAACCCATGTCGATTGCGATCGTTGATAACGTTATTGGCGACCCCCAACGCGTCAGCATAACCGTCTCGCTCGGTATTAAACCCCGTCACTCGATAAGCCAGTACATCTTCAATTAAAGACCCTCCAACGGCACCGCTTAGCGTTCGTAATCCAAAATTCCCCACAGTCAAATCAATGAAACCACTGGACTCGTGGCTCGGCGCAACGGACTGCATTAACACAGCCCCAGATGGAGAATTCCGACCAAATAACGTTCCCTGCGGCCCACGCAACACCTCCACCCGTTCCATGTCCACCATTTCATTAATCATTGAACTTTGTCTGGACTGGTACACGCCATCCACATATAAGCCAACGGAGGATTCCAAACCAAAATTCTGTGCACTCGTACCCACGCCGCGAATAATAAAATTCGACGTTGTCGCCGTCTGATTTTGGTCAACAATTAATCCCGGGGTGCTTTGCTGCATATCAAACACATCTGTCACACCCAGCTCAGTTAACTGGGCTCCACTTAGTGCTGTAACTGCAACGGGAACATCTTGTAAATTCTGCTCTCTTTTTTGCGCAACTACGACAATCTCTTCTAACGCTGCATGTGACGGTAACGATACCGTCAATAATAATGCCCCTTTTAAGACTCCAACTGATGTCCTATAAATTAAGTTATTCACGATTCCCTCCCAGAAATTCATTTAGTAAATGCATGAGCTAAACAGATCAAATGCAGGCTAATTCTTGTTGATTTATTAATGTAACATGCTGTAGTAGTTACAATCTAGTTCATATTCGATTAATCGTTATATAAAACAGCAACTAACACATGTTGCTATACTTTTACGAGTGGCACGGTCTATGTAGAAAATAACTTCACTATTATCTACAATTTCAGAAAGTTTGGTATTGATCCATGTCGAGTCGCGCGAAGAAAACTGTAAGTGAATTACTTGAACTAGCTGACATTAATATTAATGGTCCCAACCCCTGGGACCTTCAGGTTAGCAACCCACGAGTATTTGAGAGAATCCTGTCCGAAGGACCCCTTGGATTGGGTGAATCTTATATGGACGGCGATTGGGACTGCGAAGCTCTGGATACTTGTACCGACAGAATTATAATAGCTAATCTCGAAAGTAAGGTACGACCACTAAAAATGCTGCTACCTGTAATGCAGGCATGGTTGATTAACCGCCAACGCAAAGCACGCGCTTTTGATATCGGCGAACAGCATTACGACATTGGAAACGATCTATATACCCGCATGCTAGATAGCCGAATGACTTATACCTGCGGATATTGGAAGGATAGCGATAACCTAGAAGATGCACAGACTGCAAAACTCGACTTAATTTGCCGAAAATTACACTTAAAACCCGGTATGCGAGTACTTGATATCGGTTGCGGTTGGGGTAGTTTTGCAGGATATGCGGCTGAGCACTACGGCGTGTCAGTGATTGGCATAACCGTTTCAAAGGAACAAATAACGTTGGCCAATGAACTCCACAAAGGTAAAGACATTGAGTTTCGATACCAAGACTATCGAGATGTTAATGAACCGTTTGACAGAATTGTGTCGGTTGGCATGTTTGAACATGTTGGTCCCAAAAACTATAAAGCATTTATGCATGTAGTTAATCGTTGCCTCAAAGAAGATGGCTGGTTTTTATTACATACAATTGGTACCCCTTTATCGCAAACCGCAGTCGACTCTTGGACCGATAAGTACATATTCCCGGGTGGGGTGCTGCCTCTGGCTAGCCAGATCGCGCAAGCGTCAGAAGGCCTATTTTTACTTCGGGATTGGCATAACTTTGGTGGTGACTATGACCGAACACTAATGGCTTGGTACGAAAACTTTAAGCGCAGTTGGCCCGAACTTGACGGCTATGATGACCGCTTTTATCGGATGTGGCGATATTTTTTGCTTACTGGTGCAGGCGCATTTAGAGCAAACCGCAGCCAATTA
>DNHK01000234.1 GCA_003485905.1 Gammaproteobacteria bacterium
CTGGCTTTTAATTTTCCAAAAGTAATGATGTGAGCTACACTTTCTTGATACTTTTTTGTGAGATATTCAAAAACTAAATCACGTTTTTCTTCACAAAAATCAATATCAAAATCAGGCATAGATATACGTTCGGGGTTCAGAAAACGCTCGAATAACAAACCGTGATCTATTGGATCTAAGTCGGTAATACGTAACGCATAAGCCACGATTGACCCCGCTCCCGATCCGCGGCCTGGACCAACCGGCACATCATTAGCCCGCGCCCATCGAATAAAGTCAGCCACAATCAAAAAATAGCCTGGAAAATCCATTTGAATAATTACTTCGAGCTCCATATCAACGCGATCGTAATACTGTTGCTTGTCTCCTGCCTGACTGACATTAGCAATCGAGCTTTTTTCAACCTCATTGAACCTTCTCTCTAGCCCTTTTAACGTCTCTTGCCTAAGCCATTCACCGGTAGTCAATCCATCGGGTACCGGAAATTCAGGTAAAAAGTTCTCCCCTGTATGCAAAACAAAGTTACATCGGCGTGCAATTTCTACACTATTTTCTATAGCTTCTGGAATATCTTCGAATAGCTCGCACATTTCGCTAGTGCTTCTTAAATACTGATTCGAAGAAAAATTCTTTGGCCGTCTCGGGTCGGTTAGTGTTCGCCCTTCCTGTATACAAACGCGCACCTCATGTGCGTCAAACCCCTCCGACAGCAAAAAGTGAACCGCGTTAGTTGCAACCACAGGGACCTGATTTTCGATCGCCAATGTTAAACAACCGGATATATACTCTTCCTCATAGGGAGCCCCAATGCGTTGTAACTCCAAATAAAAACGGTCGCCAAACCACCTTAAGTATTTAGATAACGCGGTTTCAATTGCTTCGGGTCCGGCCCCCATCAATAAGTGTCCAATCTCGCCCTGAAGTCCACCTGAAACAGCAATTAGTCCTTCAGCGCGTTCGTCCAACCACTGACCCAAAATACACGGCTTCCCAGCATGCCAGCATTGCTGATGAGCCATGCTAATCAACTCACAAAGGTTTCGGTACCCGACTTTATCCTGAGCGAACAATAAGAGCTTAAACGGTGCATTCGGTTGCTCTGGGTTATGAATCCACACGTCCGCGCCCACTAACGGCTTAACACCCTTTGCCTGAGCTTTGTGAAAAAACTTAACGACGCTGTATAAATTACAAATATCGGTTACTGCTACTGCAGGCATTCCGTCCGCACTGACTACATCGATTAATTCTGAAATTCGTAACGTACTATTAGCGATAGAATGCTCTGTGTGAACATTCAAATGAACAAACGCTTGTTCCGTCATAGCATCTACTTCAGTTTCCACGACATTTTGCATAGCTTAATTATGAACTATGCAGGCTCACTCGTGGTAAAAAAGAGTGGTCGGTAAGGATCTATTTTGGTATTTACCGCACGCTAGTCGAGCAAGCGTCGTACCGGGCCGAAAGTACGACGATGAATTGGAGTTACACCCAGCGTTAACAAAGCGTCAAGATGCTGTCTAGTCGGGTATCCCTTGTGTTTTTCCAAGCCATAACCTGGATACTGCTTAGCATAGTCGCTCATCATGCTATCTCGATAAACTTTAGCAATTATAGATGCTGCCGAAATGCTTGCTTCAGTCAAGTCACCGCCAACGACAGCCGTTGCTGGGCCGGGCAAACTCGGCAGCCTATTACCATCAACTAACGTATGTTTAGGTGTTTGCCGTAATCCCAGTACAGCCCTATGCATAGCCAGTAAACTCGCCTGTAAAATATTTAGCTCATCAATCTCAGCCACGCTGGCCTCTGCGATAAAGTAATCAACCGCGATTGCACGAATCTCCTGATTAAGGCGTTCTCTAGTGCGGGCACTGATCTTTTTTGAGTCGGTAAGCCCAGGCAAACAAAACTCGTTCGGGAGCACCACAGCAGCCGCAACTACCGGTCCAGCAAGCGGGCCTCGACCTACCTCATCCACCCCAGCGACCTCTTTCGAGGCAATACCCGATAGACTAACCATCACTTTCTATGAGTTCGCTCAACGCTAGAGCAGCTAGCTCCCCACTATTTCGACGCAAACTGGGAGCAATTGCGGATAAGGCGCTGGACTGACGATCCCTCACCTCTGGATCTTCAATATACGGAATCGCAATATTTATCAAATTAACCAGATTTGCATCGCCTTGTAGAAGCTCTGGCACAACTGGTTCCGACATTAGATGGTTGGGCATCGACACATATCGAACATGTGCGGTTAACCGCGCAAATAAATAAGTTAGCCAGGATACTTTATATGCCACAATCATCGGGGTAGATACTAGCGCGGCCTCTAATGCAGCGGTACCCGATGCTAAAACTGCCAGGTCAGCACAAGCCAACAGGTCTCGAGCCTTATCCCCTTCAATAAGCCGAATGGGCAGATCATCGTATTCTCCTAGCATTGCTACTAGCTCTGTATCCACCGATTTATTCGCAACCGGTATCACAAATACAACATCCGGGTAACGTTCATGAGCAACTTCAATAAAGCTTAGAAACAATTTTCCTAAACGTTTAACTTCTGATCTGCGACTACCAGGCAATAATGCGATCAACATTTTTCCTTCTGCCTGGGCGTCTATACGCATCGATGTTTTGTCTGACGGCACCGTAAGCTCACTAGCCAGTGGATGACCAACAAACGTTACCGGAATATTCTTGTTTCGATAGTACTGCTCTTCAAATGGAAAAAGTGTGAGCATTAAATCACAGGCTCGCTTAATACCATTAAGTCGATACTCGCGCCACGCCCAAACCGTTGGACTTACATAGTGTGCAGTTTTCACTCCCACTCGGCGCAACTGCGCCTCCAACTTTATATTGAAATCTGGAGCATCAATACCAATAAATACTGATGGTTGTTCCTTGCTATAGCGTTTTCGCAACTTGGAACGCAACCGCAAAATACCACCCAATTTCGACCAAAGCCCATCAAAACCCATCACAGTGATATCATCGAGTGGTGCAACTAATTCAATACCCTCATTCGCCATCTGCGGTCCGCCAACACCAGAAAAATGCGCGTTCGGATATAGCGATCTTAGCGCCCTGATTAGCTCGGCACCTAAATAATCACCCGACTGCTCGCCGGCAACCATTGCAAAATGCATTTCAGTCGGGGATGACACTATGTATCCACTGTAATCAATCTATGAAAAGAGTTACCGAAACAAGCTTCTAATATAAACAATATTGAGTAGTATGAACGATTGCTGCTAAAAAACTAATTACAGCCAAATTTTCCATTTACGTCACAATTCGGGAGTTCTCATCGAATTACTCCGCGTTCGGTACTGCGCAAAAAACCGATCAAACTCACTAAGTGTGGGTTGTCTCCCATTGCTTCTAACTTGGACAAACCATCTTTCATACTAAAGTCTGATCTATAGAATGTTTTATACGCGCGTTTAAGCACCAAAATATCTTCTTCCGTAAATTCTCGGCGACGCATTCCTTTTACATTTATTCCATGCGTTACGGCTTTATTACCCGCCACAATCATATAGGGCGGAACATCTAATAAACAGACCGCTCCAATACCTGTAATACAATGTGCTCCAACCCGACAAAATTGATGGACTAGAGAAAATCCGCCCATAACTGCGTAATCACCAACGTGGACGTGCCCGGCTAGACTAGCCGCATTTGCAAATATCGTATTTGAGCCTACATGGCAATCATGTGCAATATGCACATATGCCATAAGAAAGTTGTTGTCACCGATACTTGTTAAAGAGCCACCCTCAACGGTACCTCGATTTATGGTGCAGTATTCACGGACCACATTATTTTCGCCGATCTCTAACGAAGTGTCTTCTCCCATATAACCGCTGTGCTGCGGGGCACCTCCGATCGCGGCAAATGAGGAAATTTTAGTGTTCGCACCAATACTCGTTCGTCCCTCTATAACAGTATGAGAACCAATTTGACAATTATCTCCAATAGCTACATTTGGACCGATTATCGAGTAAGGCCCTACAGTAACATTTGCCCCAATCTTTGCGGAATCGTGGACAATTACCGATTCGTGAATCATACGAAAAACAATGTCTACAAATCCTTGTAAGTAAACATAAGCTCAGTTCGACAAGCAAGGTTACCTTCAACCTTCGCGGTGCCAGAACACTTCCACATATTTTGGATACGTCGTTCGATCTTCACTTCGATTATTAGCTGATCGCCTGGCTCAACTGGACGTTTAAATCGCGCTTTATCAATACCCGTAAAGTAATAAACGCGATTTTCTATATCAATTTCATCCTCAAGATCATGGCTTGCTAGGATTGCGCTCGCTTGAGCCATAGCCTCTAGAATGAGCACGCCTGGCATTACTGGACGATGCGGGAAATGCCCTTCAAAGTATGGTTCATTTATCGTAACGTTTTTAAGCGCTACTAATGATTCTTGCGGTTCTACGGACAGAATTCGGTCAAGCAATAAAAAAGGATACCGGTGAGGCAGGTAGTTTTTTATCTGATGGATATCAAGAGTCGTCATAATTTAAGTAAACTAATCCGTATTTTTCAATCAAACGACACTCGAACAAGTCTATTCCACAGTCGATTATAAGGCTCTACAAAAAGAACACTTCAGACAATCGCCAGAGACTATAACTCTCCCATCTTCGCTAATACTTTGGTTGTTATATCGACGTTTGGACTGGCCACAACCGCACCCTCATGAAGAATCAAGTCATAACTCTCCTCATTTGCGATATCAATAACAGCCTGATACACAGCCTGCTGGATCGCAGCGAGTTCTTCATTGCGCCTTAGGTTATAGTCTTCTCGAATTTCTTCGGATAGTCTCGTCAGATCCCGCTGCATATCACGTAAGGCGTTATCCTTATCTCTACGTTCGGCATCACTCCAAACTAATCCATTTTTTTCCCGCTCTTCAGTTGCAGCCTGGATTTGTTCGGTTAGCGCGCGCCCTTCTTGCTCCCTGGGAGCAAATTCGGCCTCTAGTTGCTTGAGGGCCGTTTCCGCTTGTGGCGCACTTTCAATGACTTTTACTAGATTAAAATACCCAATTTTAGTTTGAGCAATTGCAGAACCGCTTGTAGATGCCACGCCAAGCATGGCTGCAGCGATGATCAGGTTTTTTGTATTAAGCATGTAATGACCTGTTAATTTAAATTAATATAAAATAAGTCCCACTGAATAGCGTTTCTTATTGATTTCGTTATCAACTTCTAAAAATTTTTGGCTCACTAAGAACCCAACATTTTCAGGCAGCGCACTTTAGCACAGGATTGTCGATTTTAGGCAGTCCAAATATGCTAATCGAAAACTCGGCCTATATTAAATTGTATTGATTCTGTTTCATCTCCTATTCTACTGTTAAGAGGCTTGGCATATGAAATAGCTAGTGGTCCCATTGGTGACAACCAGTTAAACCCAATACCCGCAGAATACCGCATTTCGCTCAATTCAATAGATTGGTTCGGCCCATACACTTGCCCCCCATCTATGAAAAGTGCAAAACGTTTATCTTTAGCGGTAGATCCAGGTATCGGAAGCAAAAGCGAAGCGTTAGTTAATATACGGCTAGCTCCACCTAATGGATTAAAATTTGAATCTCTAGGACCCAAAGAGCGAATTTCATAACCGCGTACGGATGAGACGCCCCCAGCAAAGTAGTTTTTAAAGAACGGAAGGCCCTCGTCACCACCGTAGCTATCACCATAACCGAAATCGCCACTAACTTTAA
>DNHK01000235.1 GCA_003485905.1 Gammaproteobacteria bacterium
GACCGGTTGAAATCGCAGTATAAAGCGGACATTTGTTGTTTACTGATTGAGGCTATGGAATTCACATTGCTTGCCTCGAATCCCAAGGATAACTCTATATCAGTTTCCCCGATCAGGCTCTACTGGCAATGTGGTACACCTTCTTGAATAGGTGGACATTTAAGCGTTCCATAAGAACAAAAAACACAGTAATCACCCCGCAAGGGTTTTAATAGATTTTTACAAGATTCACACTCGTAATACCATTGGCAAGCATCGGTGGGCATAGTTTCCTTTTTTTGATAACCGCATATGGGACACTTTATCGTTGAATCTAATATCGTTTTCGTCACTGCACCTGCTCCGGGACTCGGTCCCGTCAACTTTTCCGTTTCAGCAATAGGACCCAAAGATCTCTATGCAGAACCCGCTACTCGTTTTGCAATCGATTAGAAAGTTTTGATTATGGCGCTGGCGCGGTTAACTTAAGCAAAAAGCCTTTGCCGCCACGGCGTCCGCCTTCGAGTAACCAGATCGCACCATTTGGTCCTTGCTCTACTGCTCGGATGCGTCGCTCCATATCGAACCGCTGAGCCTCACGCGCAGTCTCGCCATCAAATTCAATTCGCACGAGTGATTCTGAAGATAGACCTCCAATAAAGGCATCACCCTGCCAGTCTGGAAATTCACTGCCACTATAAAACATTAAACTTGAAGGTGAGATAACTGGGTTCCAAAATGCCGCGGGCGTAGAGAATTCTGGATGAGTGTAATGATCGGGAATATCCCTACCATCGTAGTGATCGCCATTCGAGACAATCGGGTACCCATAGTTGGCGCCCCGTTGTACGAGGTTGAGCTCGTCACCACCCATCGGGCCCATCTCCACATCCCAGAGCTGGTCTGATGGATCGAAAGCCAGGCCTAGAGGGTTCCGATGACCAAGTGACCAAACCTCTGCTGCTACACCACCTTGTTCATAAAACGGATTGTCATCCGGAATGGTGCCGTCATCGTTTAGCCGGATTACCTTGCCTAGATTCATTTCCATGTCCTGTGCAGGATCAAATTTTTGTCGTTCGCCTGAACTGATCCAAAGATATCCGTTTGGCCCAAAAACAATTCGATGGCCAAAGTGGCCTTGCCCCGTGACTTTAGGTACTTGACGCCAAATAACATTCAGGCCGTTGAGCTCTCCTCCATTTTCGGTCAGGTGCAGCTGTGCACGCGCGACGGCAGCCCCTCTGGTATCTCCCGCACCGCTTTCGGCATAGCTTATGTAGATTAAATTATTATTCTCAAAATCTGGGTGCAGCACGATATCGCCTAAGCCGCCTTGCCCACCAAAATCAACTTCAGGCACGCCGGAGATATCACTAATATTTCCATCCATGCTGAGTAGTTTGATGGCGCCAGCACCTTCACTGATTAATAATCGTTCGTCAGGAAGGAATTCTAAAGCCCATGGCACATCGAATTGCCCGATTGTGGTTAGTTCGAATTCAGCGTGTTGCGCGGAAAGCGGCTGGCTTGCGACAACTAGGGTGGTCATTGTAAGGATAGTGCCAACTAACGATTTCAAATTTCTAGACATTTTTGATTCCCCAACCGTTTAATGATTTTTCAATACTATACTGAATTTCTTGGTATTTTGAACCTGACACGACAACTCACCAATTTTAAGTTGTCATCTTGGTCTGTGACCATGTCGTAAATAGTGCCGTAAGTCATTTACATTGATCGTATACATTGTCCAAAATGTAGTACAATAAATACACGGAATAGTATAGCAATGGCCAATTCGAGAATATTTCACCAATAATCTCCGGACCGTCGCTAGCAGTTTTTCTAGGACTCACTCTCCTCGATTTTTTCAAGCATTCACCGGTGTAGGGCCGGCGGATTCTTGTGCGCGAAATTAAGCCTTTTGGTTTAAAGGCTTACACAATAGGGCATTAAAATAAGGTGTAAATGAAGGGTGCTACAGCAGAGCCCTGACTTAATACAATAAGTGCTCCGAGTAGAACCAGAACAAGAATAATAGGTGCCAGCCAGAATTTTTTTCTGACTTTCATGAAGCCCCAAAGGTCTTTAAGTAGATCAAACATAGTTGTTAATAAATCATGTTAAAAAGGGTTATTAAAAGAATTGGATTTGTTTTCGCTTATTGCCTCTTTATAGCTTGGCGTTTCTCTATCTAATTTTCGACGCATAGGGTCGGTGCCACAAGCTCTCATAATTAGACCAGTGGGTGTGACCACTAGAAAGAATACAGCGGCTAAAATTATTCGTGAAACAACGGCGCCTATCGCCATGCTGATACGCATCCATACATTATAAAATGGTCGAAGCCAAAGCGGTTTTAGCAGCGCAAATAGAGCTAACAGTATTAATATGATCCATGGCCAAATAGGCCACGGGTACGCGAAAGCGTAAGGGAACGCGATTCCAAATATACCGGCAAATAATGCTCCGGTTACAAGCCCAAAATCGCGCAGGCCTTTTTTATCTAAAAAGGGAATTTCGTCAAACATCAGTCTAGTTCAAACTCCTGTTTCCACTGGTCGTCGTCTTGCCATTCCGGTTGTTTCGGCTTACTAAGAAGATAGTTCTCGATTACTAGATAGTCCATTTCTGTACGCATAAAACATCGATACGCATCTTCGGGCGTGCAGACTATTGGTTCACCGCGCACATTGAATGAAGTGTTAATGAGGACAGGGCAGTCAGTTCTATTTTCAAATGCTTCTAACAGCCTGTAGTAGCGCGGATTAGTGTCCTCGTGCACCGTTTGAATCCGCGCTGAATAGTCAACGTGAGTCACTGCAGGTAGTTGAGATCGAGCAACATTCAATTTATCAATGCCAAACAGTGATTGGTCGTGTTCGTTTAGTTCGAGCCTTTTATCATGCTGAATTGGCGCGACCATTAACATGTACGGGCTAGGTGAATCTTGTTCAAACCAATCGGCTACTTTTTCAGCTCTTACGGAGGGGGCGAACGGTCGAAATGATTCACGGTATTTGATCTTTAGATTCATTACTGACTGCATTTGGCTGCTACGGGGGTCTCCAATGATGGATCGTCCACCTAGCGCTCGCGGTCCGAATTCCATTCGACCCTGAAACCAACCAATTACTTTTCCATCATCAAGAAGTTCGGCTAACTTTTCGTACATGTTTTGGTCTTCCATCACCTGATAGACCGCACCGAGCTTTTTCAGCGGAGTTTCAATTGATGTTCCCGAGAATGACGGCCCTAGATATGAGCCGTGCATGCTATCTGGCTTGTCTACTTTTCGTACGGCATCTGCATCACCGTAATGAACGGCTAAGGCGCAACCAAGGGCACCACCAGCATCACCGGCGGCAGGCTGTACCCAGATATCTTTGTAGGGCCCCTCCCTTAGAAGTCGACCATTCGAAACGCAGTTAAGCGCCACACCACCAGCTAGACAAAGGTAGTCAACGCCCAACTCCTTCTTGACGGATGTCGCTAATTTTAATACCACCTCTTCGGTTACTGCCTGGATAGATCGGGCAATATCCATTTCTTTCTGCGAGATTTGTGATTCGGCTGTACGAGCAGGTCCACCGAAAAGTTTGGCGAAGCGATCGTTGGTCATCGTTAAGCCGGTAGCGTAGTTGAAATACTGCATGTCGAGTCGAAAACTACCGTCGTCCTTAAGGTCGATTAAGTGCTCAAGAATCAGGTCTTTGTATTTCGGTTCGCCGTAGGGTGCCAAGCCCATCAGTTTATATTCGCCCGAATTTACTTTGAAGCCAGTGTAATAAGTGAATGCAGAGTAGAGCATTCCTAGCGAATGTGGAAAATTTATCTCCCATTTCGGTTCAAGTTTGTTTCCGTCTCCTAGCCAGACTGATGTAGTAGCCCATTCACCGACACCGTCCATACATATAACAGCGGCCCGTTCAAACGGACTTGGGTAAAAGGCAGATGCAGCATGCGACTGGTGATGCTCAGCGAACATTAGCTTCGGTAGCTCACTGGTTTTACAGTCCGTAATTTTAGCTAACTCTTTTTTTAGCACGCTTTTAAGGTACAGTTTTTCCTTCAACCAGACCGGCATTGACATGATGAACGATTGCAATCCGCGCGGGGCGTAGGCTAGATAGGTTTCGAGCAAGCGTTCAAATTTTAATAATGGCTTGTCGTAATAAACAACGCCGTCAAGTTCGAGAAGCTCGAAACCGGATTGCTCGAGGCAATACT
>DNHK01000090.1 GCA_003485905.1 Gammaproteobacteria bacterium
TGATGAGTACTACGATCAGTACTACGATTTCGACTGCGACGATCAGCAGTACGAATACGAGGACGCGATGGGCAGGCCGTATTTTGACAGCGTCATTCGCCCTCCCAGTCTTTCCTATGTAGTCAACCGCGTCGTGGCTGAGCAAAAGGCGATCAGGCAGCAAGAGAAGATTGTCAAGCTCAAAAAAGCGGCGATTGAGGCAAGGCATAAAGCGTACGAGGCCGCTGTCTTCGCAGCCGAAGTCAAAGCGCGCAAGAATGACTTCAAGAACGAACAGCTGAGTTTCTTCAGATCCCAGCTTGTCAAGCTTAGTCTTGATGAAATCGCCAAGTCTGTGCGTGAAAAGGTCTACACTGACGAGACTGAGTGCAAGATCGCCAACGAGGTACTTCTTTCCAAGCTCCCCAAGTTCTCGTCAGCGACGCTTGCAAAGATGAAGGCTGAGGAGGAAAAGCGTAACGTTATTGAAGCAGATGCCAAGTTTTACACTTGGCGAAAGGGAGTCTCGGCTTCTTCTACCAATCGCAATGCTTGGGGGCACCGGCGCAACGGTGGCGGCAAGGGCCATAAAGCAACCCTTCAGGAGCTGAACAGTGAAGCGCTTGCTGTTCAGCGAGCTGCTGCCAGGCGCATTAGAAGGAAGACTAATTCTGAGAAGGAAGTTGTTGAGGAGACTGAGCGCTCTAAGACGATCGCCCGTGTCAATGCTCAGCGCGCCGAGCTTGAGGCCAAAAAAGCAGCCGAGCTTGCAGCCCTTCAGCCGATAGTAGTAACCCTTCCAGTTGAAGAAACCGAGTGGCAAAAGTTCAAGCGCGAAGAACTTGAAGCCTTCAGGGTAAAGACAGCTACAACTGATTACTCGGTCGTTGCTAAACCTGAACCATTACCTGTCGCTAAATGGCAAAAAATAGAGCCTAAGAGTGCCAAAGTAGCTGCTATGTTGACCAAAGCTCTGTATACCAAAGCCAAAAATGTTACTACATCAGAGTTTGCTCCTCAGCCAATGAGCAAGCTTGTCACCGCTACTCAAATGTGTCGCTCAGTTTCAAAGGGTATCAAATGCACTTACCCTCCTGGCAAGTGCAACTTCGCGCACTCCTTTGAACAGCTCAATCCCAAGAAGTGTGGAAACAGTTGCTGTAGGTTCATCAAAAAGATCGGCGACAAGCTTATTAACAAGGGAAACAAAGTCTGCACGTTTATTCACGAAGGCGAAACCAAGTCCAACCTTTGCAATCGGATTGGTGTGCGCGTTCCGGATGTGATTATTGCGCCAGTGGATGTCACTAAGTTAGTCAAGATCGCAGGTGTCACTCCTATGGGAACCAAAGTGCTTAAGCCTTACTCAGCAACGCAGGCATGGGCTCCAGTGAATTAATGTGAAAAGTATGGGTCTGTTGGATCCAAAAAAGTAAAGTTCGGGCGGGTGATATTTTAAAATAATAAATAAATAAGAAAACTATTTTTTTCTACTAACAATAAACGACTATGATACGAACACCTCTTCGAGACCAAGATGTAGAAATTACAACGACTGACCCGTCGAGGTCGAAAATATCACCAGCAGACAGTCATATTATAACCGAAATTCAACTTTCGAAACTATTGAACATATTACCAAGAGCGAATAGAGATGCGTTTGGAACGCCAATCGGTCCTATCAATGATGATAGACATTATATTCTAAATGAAAATCAACTTAATAAAATTGGATCGATTCAAAGGATACACTTAAACGCTCTTATATCAAATCATCCAATTTGGGGTTTGGACTGGAACTCTGATATATCCTTAAAACGGGAGACCGTCTATGATTATACGGACCATAGTAACCCGGTACCGAAATCAGACGAAGATCTTAATAATATACAATTACTCAAAGTTGTTTGGAAGGGGGCCATGGTCGATGGACAAGTAACATTAACAGATAATCAAACTTTTGAATGGGTTGATATGAATATCTTGAATGAAATCAAGGGGAACCCTGATATATATGATTTACAATCAACCCAGGCACTAAATGGTTACGTGTTTGATGGATGTACAACCGGTACCCCCGGATGTACCGACTGGGAGACTTTTTTAGTTAGTAAGATAAAAACATTACAAGAATTACAATACGAAAGGCTATTGCAAATACGTCGGGCATATGATGGCATTGATAATAGCCACATGATCAGAAACAAGTTACTAGAACATGTGGGTTTGCACACTGAACTACCAGCAGATGGAAAATATTATTACCCCCGTAGCTTATATTCACCATTTATGTTATCGTGGCTTGATTCATTCCCATCTAACGGGAAATTGGTAGAATGGATCCACGAGACTGAACATCTGATGAAAGAAAAGGGAAAAGGAGTAATCGATCGTTCGCTAAAAAACGGTACGTATAATTTTGATGGATGTACTTGTACTGCTGGTCCTTGCAAGAGTGGGTGGAACTGTGGAGTGTTCGTTAACACCGACTGTGCGGGTACATGTGATATTTCCACCAAAAACAGTTTTGGAAAGGGTACTTGTAGTTGCACTCCTGCTTGTAAAACAGATTGCATATGGTTCCATAACAAGTCTTGCACATCTAACTGTACAGCTAGTGGCGTGCCAGCTATACCCAAAGAATCAAGTAATAAAACTGTCAAAAGCAACGATTTCAGGCTTCTAACAACAGATGAAAACACGGATTTCGTTACTAGTTTCTACAATCGATTAGGCGTTGGTATTACTATCGATTTACCAAAGATTGAACTATTCGATACCCTATCACAAATACATAAAAATTGGAAGAGGTACGACCCCGATGTGATAAATACTGGTACTTCCAGAGGGAAACCAAGGAACTTAATCTTCCCACCAGTATTACAACAAAAATACCGATCTGGCCCTAACAACTCAAAACTGACAGTCTTTCAACTTATAAATGAAACAGACTTTGATATCGATCAGCTTTCACCGATTGAATTAATTTTTAAGAATGTTAACTCAGGTAGTGATGTGTTCGTACAAAAACCATCGGAAGCTGGTCAACGAATCGATTGCTATTCTGACGTATTAGGTAAAATATTTTTAGGTGGTATTTTTGCACTCGGGGCGACATTAAAACATCAAGTTCAGATAATGCAGTTGATGTCGAGAATAATACATTTTCACGGTCTGATTGAAAAATTTAGGAACAAGTTAAGTAGTAGTATGTATGGGGAAGACGAAGAAGGGACAGGAACAGTTTCGGGGCAAAGGGTGCACCTTGTTCTTCCCGTTCTTGATCTTGTGGATAGCGCTGTCGGCTGTAGCTTCGCAGAGTTAACTGCGGTAACTAATATAGCGAAAAATTATATATTAAATTGTAAAAATATGTCAACTGAATATTATATAAAAAATTTACCCGACTCTGACCCAATGGTTGCCTTTATACAATCCCCGTCATTTTTAACCGAACCATTTACAGGTATAGTAGACGCGGAGTCCCTATTAACTCCCGATGCGAACATCCAACCATACAAATTACTGGCGGATGTATTAGATCCCACCTTTAAACTATCAGATTATCTTAGAGGTCCGGATTACGTAGCACACAACCACACTCCTTTGAAATTAGCAGACGGACATCCGCATCCTTTTGCTCTAAATTTCATCAAAGAGCAAAACCCGCAGGGATGGCAGATATGGGAAGGTCTTGAATATGGAAATTTTGTACCGACTGGCGTGCCTGAGGAAGATACACGCAGTTGTATAACTACATTCAATTATATAACTCAAACGTATTACCAAGAGACAACTTACGACACGGATACGCGTTTCTCGAGCACAAAATACCTTACGCCGTTTCCTGTTTTTCCATCTGGACTAACAGATGACGATCTCAACGTCTGGATAGGACAGCAGCTGGTGCGTGGACCATTCCTGCGACCTCTCCTTCCTCAAGAACGCAAAAGCTATCTAGCTGATCAAATTACTACAGAAATTGCTCTTCAAACCGCCAGAGAGTC
>DNHK01000309.1 GCA_003485905.1 Gammaproteobacteria bacterium
TCAGCATAGCAAACAGGCTTCAAGCATATCGGGCATGCTCGATTTTAGTACATTTGTCTTCGACAACCTCTATACCCGCCCTTTCCAGCGCTTGCCTGGCCTGAAAGTTTCTGATGTCGAGTTGCATCCAAAAGCAGCTAGCACCAATAGCGATTGCTGGCCCAACCAATGGCATCACGTTTTCACTTCTCTGGAACACATCCACCATATCGACAGGTTCAGGAATAGATTCAAGATCCGGATAACAGGTCAGCCCCAAAATCTGTTTATGTTTGGGATTAACCGGAATAACCTTGTAATAAGGCATCAGATATTGGGCCACACCATAGCTCGCCCTCGCAGGGTTATCGGATAATCCTACGATAGCAATACTGCGAGTATTTTTAAGAATAGCTTCAATATCAGTCATAGCTTTTTTGGTCTTGTTTTCAATGAGAAGCGGTGGAATGTACAGAAGCCAAGGCTTGCTTGCAATTTACAAAAAATAATCTGGGTGACACCCAAGGGCCATGAGTACCGTTAGCCAAACACATTTAGATCTTAATTCAAAAAGTTGCTATGCTCACAAATCAGGGACTGCCAAAAACATCTATCGACGGCAGTCCGACAAAAAAAGTTCCTGACAAGACTAGCCAACAGATGACCCCGCTGACAGGATAATTTGAGCTAGCATTGTTTAGCCACACAATTTGTATAGTCACATATTTTTCGTCTACTGGCTTGCTAAAGCCCTTCCGAAAAATGTAATTTTAGCCATTAATTAGCCAAAAATTGGAGATATCCTTGACTGACTTTGAGCGAACATCTGATGCGAACTTCGAGAACCTCGACAACTTTCCATTTGCACCCAATTACCATGAATGGCAAGACCTTAGAATGCACTACATTGATGAGGGACCGAAAGATGGTCCTGTCATGTTACTTTTGCATGGCATGCCAACCTGGAGTTATCTCTATCGCGACATCATTCCACCGTTAGTCGCAGCCGGATACCGTTGCATTGCACCCGATCACATGGGGTTTGGTCGATCAGACAAGCCCGTCGACATCCACTGGTATACCATCGCCAGGCACACTGAGATATTGACTACACTGATCACCAACCTAGATCTGAACGACATCACCCTACTCTGCCAGGACTGGGGAGGTCCAACCGGGCTCGCCCAAGCAGCGACAATGCCAGAACGCTTCTCTCGACTTATCATCATGAACACTTGGCTACATCATCCAGAGTATGAGTATTCGGAAGCGATAAAAAGGTGGAATAAAAACTGGCATGAAGGTGGCACCTTCCATAGAGCAAAACCCAATATCGGTTTAATGATGGTCATGACCGCTGGTTTAGCGGCACCTACCGATGTCATGCCACACATTCTGGCAGGCACGGAACCTGCGCTTGAGGCCGCAGCCGCGAAAATGTATCACGCCTATTCGGCACCCCACAAAGGGTTGACGGATGACGCATATAACGGGTTGAGAAGATTCCCCCTATCCATCCCTCTCGACAGTTACGACAACGGCAATGGCGCTGCACAAACCCTACATTACAACCAACTATTACAATGGAGCAAACCCGTCCACTTTGTATGGGGGTGTCAGGATGAAGTATTTAACGAAGCTTGGGGAAGAAAATGGGCTGAGCGAATGAATGCTAGCTTTGACGCTGTGACAGAGGCTGGACACTTTCTTCAGAATACGCATGGCGCGGAAGTCGCCGCCCACGTGCTCGACAGAATAGAGCAAGAGTAATGCAAATCTCATCGAATATTGATCTATGCATTCAACTGGCGGACATCAACTGGTAGAATGTGTACTCTCAAGCCCCCGTAGTTGAATGGATACAATAGGGACCTCCTAAGTCTTAGGTGCTGGTTCGATTCCAGCCGGGGGCACCAAATACTCAGGCTCTTACCACTCGGTAAGCCGATGACTAAACCTAAACTATATCAACGGGGTTTTGACCCAGCAGTGATCTAGTACGCCCGATTACTGCGTAATAAGGGTATATCAGTCAAAAAGTAGTAAAAACATGAGAAAGTTTCTAGGCGTAATTTTATTAATGGCTTCTTCTGCTTCATTTGGAGCAGAGTGTCATAAGTTACTTGATTTTAGCGCATCGCGTCTCAGAGCCAGTGAGACAATTGAATTCTGCGACGCGTTCGCCGGTAAAGCTTTGCTTGTCGTAAACACCGCAAGCAGTTGCGGATTTACCCCTCAGTTCAAGGGGCTTGAAGCGTTATATCAAACCTATAAGGACGACGGTTTAGCCATCGTCGGGTTCCCATCGAATGACTTTAGACAGGAATACGGCGATGCTGAGAAAACGGCCGAAGTCTGTTACGTCAATTACGGCGTTACCTTTGATATGGTCGCGGAAAGTTCGGTGACTGGCGCGAAAGCGAATACGCTGTTTCAACGTCTGCGGAGCAAGACAGGTGAATCACCAAACTGGAACTTCAACAAATACCTCATTTCCCCCGATGGGAAAACGGTACGCCACTTTAATTCGGGCGCAAGTCCAAGAGATGGCGCTTTAGAGAACGCTGTAAAGGCTATGCTCTAGGGAACCTTGAAACAAAGGGTCGAAGAACAGGTTAGCCACGAAGAAACTTGCGATGTGCCACCGCAAAGCATGTCTCTCAGTTGATGAACGCGGGC
>DNHK01000347.1 GCA_003485905.1 Gammaproteobacteria bacterium
TCACCAAGAATAGCTCTAACGTAACTATCACCGGGATCCTCTCCCAGCTCACGTGTACGTTGTTCAAGCGCAGCAATTTCGGCTTGTAATTGTTCTATTGTATCGCCAGTCGCTATTGGATTCTCGGCTTCAACTGCTGCACGCAATTCATCAATTCTTTCCTGAATCCGGCGCGCCCGTCCCTGTGCCTCGGCGAGCCGATCGTCAACTTCATCCACTGTATTTCGCGCAACCACTAAGTCCTTTTCACCCTCAGTAATCTCTTCTTGCAGTAAATTTATCTCTGCCTGCATCGGCTCAGTGGGGGGTGGCTGATTATCAATGTCATGCTTTAATATCAAAAACAACAGTGCCACGGCACCAAGACCACAAGACATAATGTCCAAAAATGACAGGCTAAACGTTGAAAATTTCCGTTTTGCCTTCACTGAATCACAAAACCCTAATCAGGGTCGCCGATAGTCCATTAATGATTAGCTCGTCGCCTGCATTCAATTTTTTCGAACCAGTAGCTCGCCCATTAAGCAACACACCATCCAATAACCCGTCAAGCGTGTATTCATCGGAGTCGACTGCATCGGCCTTAATTACGCAGGTTTGATCAGCCCATTCTGCTAATTTATTCGTGGATTCAAGTATCAATTCACCATTCTCAACCTTTAGTAAATTTTGCGCACTAAGGGCTCGAGCATTCGAACCGATCAATAGGTGTGTAGGTAGTTCAAGACGAGCAGAATCTTCTCGGGCCGCGGATGTATTCACAGTAAGCTCTGGCTCTACATTCGTACCGCGCGCCAGAATATTGGTAATGTGTACGCCACCGTCGATGGCCGGTTCTAGCAAGTCATTTAGCCACTGGTGTTGCAATTGCACTTGGTCGAACTCAGAAACTGCATTTCGAACGCCTGGTATTTCAGATATCAGGCCAGAACACAGAATTTGATCGGTTCCAGAATCTCCGTTCAAACCCGCAACGCTTACAGACTGAAGTTCATCGATCGCACTGGCAATACGACCTAAAGGGGCCGCACCCCAATCTTGAATCTGCATATCTGCAACCTCAAGCCTTCGACCAGATAACTCAATTGTCAAACCATTACCCAAATCGCCTTCCGCAAATGACTTGTTCAATAAGTCGATAAGCGTTTGTTCACTATCGCCATCGTGCAGAGGATCAAATCGAGTTTCTTTGACGAATAACTCGGCCGCCCCGCGGGACCATGATTCCAAAAAGTTGAGGTATCCTGCACCAGATACAGACTTTACTTCGCTAACTTCCCAATATTGGTCTTGCTTAAGCACTCTACTGACAACGCACTGATGCAATGTCATTTCTAAATGAATAACTGATTCATATGAGCCACTTACAGCAGCTGTTTCCAAAACGGCCCGGCCTACCACTCGACCAATTTCTAATTTTGCATGCTGCGCAACGCCTAGTAACATAGATAATTGAGCTTCCGATGTGCTCGACGGAACAATGACGTCGACTTTGGCATCACTGTTAGAGCCACTTTTTAAATCCATTAAGTGGGCATATACCAAATCAGCATGATGCTGTATTTTACCGGCCTTCGCTTTGATAGGCTGGGTGTCCAATCGATGCCAATACTCACTCGAAATTTGAGTCGGGCGGATGTAACTTTGGGCGACAGCGGCGTCGCCAAACAACAGTGACCCATCACTCTCTACTAACGCGATACCAATACTTTCAACTGCATGCTCACCGGCCACCCAGCGCAAACAGGCATCGTTTAGTTCAAATACGGTGGACTCACTCATTCAGCAACCACCTTCAAAAATCGTAGTAATTTTCGATCGCAATACTTCTCAGTATCTAATACCAAACGTTCTTGCTGTAACTGAAGTTGATGCATGAAAAACATCAAAACGATACTTAATAGCAATGCGACAAACGTCGAGTTAAATGCCACCCCAAGGCTGGCTGCAACCCCTGAGATATTACCTTCTACAGCCTCATGAGCTTTACCAAGTGCATCACCAATCCCGCGAACTGTTCCAATAAAGCCAATCGATGGTATCGCCCAACCAATATAGCGAATCATCGACAACTCTGAGTCCAGGCGCTCGGAATGACTATCACATACCTCACGTATTGCGGTCGAGACACTGCCAATATCCCGTGTAGAGGAAAAACGTAGTAGCGCAGCTGAAATAGCTCGTGCAGGTAACCAATCTTGCTCATCCTCGGTCAACGCCTCAATCGGACGTGCAAGCTGTCGAGCATCTTCCGGCAACACCCGGGTTCCATCCGGTATCTCCAACAGTGACCGGTCCATAATTGACCGCTCGCCCCCTACTTGCTGAGATTTTCGATACATAATCAGCATCGCCCATAACATTAAAATGAAGCAGGCTTCCTGTTCGAGATCTTTCAGAATAATAAATACAGACCGTTGAGCCTCATAGGTTTCACCGGCCTCTTGCCTGGCCAGCTGCTCCGCTACAAGCGAGGCCGCCTGTGGCCTGACAATAGTGACATACACTGAATGCACCACAATGGTCACGATTAGCAACGCTAACAATTGATACATCAATTCGGACTTGGCGCTACTCTGGTTTATAGATATTATTTTCATAGTCGGGTTCTTTCCAAACGCTTTATAAAGCCAAGTCTATCGCTAATATTGATTGTTAAATTGAGTCTTTAAATTGTTTAACATACTGTTAAATATCTACCGGAAAAGGCACAGCATTGTCTTCAGAAATTTGTTCAGTTGGTACAAAATCGTCTTCGGGGATCACAAGTCGATCTTCAGTCTCGTCTTCTTCAGTGGGCTCCTCATCAGTTTGAGAAAACGTCACACTAGCGACAAGCATTAATACAAACCCAGGTATCAGCAATCGTTTTAGTTCGCCCATTTCACCACCCGAAACCCCAAATCGTTTCTTGGCTGATCGCTGTAATCCCTAAAAGATAGCCGCAGTTCAGTCACACTCGCGTGCTTCCAACCCGAACCCCTTACCACATGGTAGCGCCCACCAGTTGCTCCACTAGGGTCGATTTCAACCTTCCCGGGTGCAACCACTTTAACTTCGTAGAAATCATGCACCCACTCAGCCACGTTACCCGACATATCAAAAAGCCCTAGTTGGTTTGGCGTAAAACTCCCCACTGGCGACGTCAACGAAAAGCGATCGTTATATCCTCGAAAAATTCGTGCAATAAATTTTATGGCACTCTCGTCGGCAATATTAGCGCTATCCATCTTAGGCTCTGCTTCATCTCCCCAGGTATAACGCATCATCCCCTGATCTGAAAACCGCGCCGCATAGGCCCACTCAACTTCTGTAGGCAATCTGTAACCGTTAGCCTCTAGATTCGCAGAGACAACCACGCTATCGGCTAACTCATACACCGGGTCTAGGCCTTCCCGCGAACTTAACCAATTGCAAAACCCAGCGGCCTGATCCCAGCTCAAGTTCACCACAGGATGTGAGGATTGATCCAGACTCTGGTCTCCAACCCGGCCGCTGCTATGGCCCGGCAAGAATCGCTTGAATTCGGTATTAGTTACCTCGTGAGTCGATATATAATATGGTCGACTAAGTTTTATAGTGCGCTCTACCTCATTAGCTTGCCTTCCTTGTTCACGGCGGGGCGCACCAATTCGAAACGTA
>DNHK01000384.1 GCA_003485905.1 Gammaproteobacteria bacterium
ATTGTAGCCGGTGACCTGAGTCAGATTGAAGCGCGAATAACCGCTGTGCTGGCAGGGCAATGGGACCTAGTTGATCAGTTCCGTAATGGTGAGGACGTATACTCACTATTCGCTTCCAAGCTATTCGGATTCAACGTGAGTAAGGCCAACACGACCGAGCGTTTCGTAGGTAAGACCTGCATTCTTGGACTAGGGTTTGGCGTAGCACATGACACGCTGTTTGCATCACTCAAGCTTGGTGACCCAGACACTACACTAAATAGCTGTATTGATTATGTATCTATATACCGGAGAACGAACGATAAGATTGTCGATATGTGGAAGAAATTTGACAAGCAGGTCATTCCCGCTATGGTGAATGGCACGTGCATGGACCTTGGGTTCGGTATTTACACCGAGTTCGAGGCTATTGTACTGCCCAACGGTATGAAATTACGGTATCCAAACCTACATCAAATAGAGGGTGAAAAGTATCTTGATTGGGTGTATGATTACCGAGGTAGGGAGACTAAATTATACGGAGCAAAGCTAGTTGAAAACCTTGTACAGGCGCTTGCGCGGATCATCATTGCCGCAGCTGAAATTCGCCTCTACGATGCTGGCTTCCGCGCGGCGATGCAGGTTCACGACGAACTTATCTTTTCCGTACCCGACAATCTGGTCGGAAAATTCTCACTGGTACTGGAACGGGTATTAACCCAGCCGGTGCCGTGGATGCCTGAGTTACCTGTCGCGGCAGAGGTATCTCATGGAGCGACTTACGCTGACGCTAAATAGGGTCCGACATGGCTAAAAAATTCGCATGGTCCTTCAGCGCACTGTCCTCTTACGAGCTTTGTGCCAAGAAGCACTGGCACGTCAACATCGCGAAGGATGTGAAGGAGCCACCAAACGATGCGGGTGACTACGGACAAGCAGCCCATAAGCATTTTGAACATCGGATGATGAAGGATAAACCCCTTCCTCTTGACCTACGCCACCACGAAACCACACTGTCAAAAATATCCCAGCGACCGGGTGATAAATACGGCGAGCAAAAGTTGGCGCTTAATGATAAATTTGAACTTACGGGATTCTTCGACAAAGACGTGTGGGTGCGGGTCATCATCGATTTTATGGTGGTGGAAGGAAACAAAGCATTAATCATCGACTGGAAGTTTGGTAAGCAGAAGAAAGGTGATGACCAACTTGACCTCATGGCCGCTGTGATTTTCGCCTCGATGCCTGAGATTGAGTACATTGCATCAGCCTACTATTGGGCCAAAGAGAAGGAGTTTAAAAGTGTTACCTATGACAGACACGACATTGCAGAAATATGGAACAACTTTATCCCCCGCGCAGACGCGCTCGAGCACGCGATCAAGAATTCAGAGTTCCCAGCCACACCGGGATTCTTGTGCAAAAATTGGTGCTGGGTCAAGTCCTGCCCCCATTGTGGAAACGCCTGAGTATGAAGGAGTATTTAGAAATGCTGAAGATAGATTCTTTGAAAGCTTACGGTCGTAATGGCTAGCACGCCAGAAGGTAAAGTAAAACGGAAACTCAGCAAGCTGCTGGGCTTCTACGATGTGAACTATTTCATGCCTGTGCAGAGCGGGTACGGTTCACCAGCACTGGACTATATCTGCTGCCACAAAGGCCGGTATCTCCAGATAGAAACAAAAGCAGGTCACGGCGTGATGACACCACGCCAACTCCAAATCGCCAAAGGTGTTGAGCGTGCTGGGGGAGTGGCTTTTCTAATCAACGAAGACGAGACGACATGGACAATATTAGTGGAATGGCTTCTTTCCGAATAAGCCCAAAGCATACCGCCATATTGATGGCCCACAGTCCCTCTATTCAGGGGCTGATCCCTCACTCGAAGGAACTTCAGCATAAGGGTAAGCGGTTCACAGCAGTGCCACATAGGCCCACTGAGACCCTGCTACTCAACAACATGGGGTTCAAGATACCATCGCCCATCCTGCACCACTATGACTGGTGCGGCACAACCCCTTTTGATTCCCAACGTGTAACTGCTGCTATGATGGTTGCCAATAAGCGTGCCTATGTCCTCAGTGACATGGGAACAGGCAAGACCAGAGCGGCTTTGTACGCAACTGACTACTTGATGAAGGTTGGTGAGGTGAAGCGGACGCTGATCATAGCGCCACTGTCGACGCTGTCCACCGTATGGGAGCATGAAGTATTTGATTGCTTCGCGCACCGCACAGCAATATCACTCCATGGCACCAAGAAACAACGCCTCAAGAAACTGGCTGAGGAACACGATTACTATGTCATCAACCATGATGGGCTCGAAGTTATCAAAGAGGAACTGATGGCACGCGACGACATACAGGCGGTCGTCATTGACGAGTTAGCAGTACTACGCAACGCCAACACCACACGATGGAAAATTACCAACGCTATTGTTTCACCGCGTGCCTTTGTGTGGGGCATGACAGGTGGTCCAATGCCTAAGGACCCGACTGACGTGTATGGTCAAAGCAAGCTGCTAACACCCAAGCTAGTACCGAAATACTTCAAGACGTTTAAGAATGAAACGATGACGCAAATCACGCCTTTCAAATGGATACCGCGACCCGACTCAAAAGAAACCGCGTTTGCTGCTTTAAAGCCAGCTGTGCGATATAAGCTAGATGACTGCGTGGACATCCCGCCGATTACACTGTCAACGCGTGAAGTCGAGCTAACCAAAGAACAAAAATTAGCTTACAAACAAATGAAGGAAGAATATTTCCTACAAATGGAAGAAGGCCAAATAACCGCCATGAACGCTGGTGTACAAACCAGCAAGCTGCTGCAGATAGGTGCCGGGTTCGCCTACGGTAAAGACGGGGTTATCGCAGCGATACCGCACGCACCTCGAATCAACGAGCTACGTGAAATAATCAACGGTACTGACCGGAAAGTCATTGTGTTTACACCATTCAAGCGGTCAGTAGAACTACTGCAAGCACAGCTTGAAACTGATTACGATACGGACCACGTATCAGGTGATGTCAACAAGTCAGACCGGGACCGGATATTTTATAACTTCCAGCACACGGACAACATCAAAGTGCTAGCGGCACACCCTCAGTGTATGGCTCATGGCCTCACACTCACAGCAGCAAATATTATCGTGTGGTATTCACCGCTACCGAATTTAGAGATTTATGAACAGGCATCAGCTAGAATTCGTCGCCCGGGCCAGAAACACCACACACATATTATACATTTACAGGCAACACCTATAGAAAAACGCATTTATAATACATTAGAAAAACGTGGGAACATGCAGAGTGACTTGCTCTCAATGTTCAGGGATGAAATGGGGCTTTGACAATACTCTAAATTAGTGTATAGTTATCGCGACTGATATATAACCAGAGAGACTGACAATGAAACGATTTACCGCATACCGTGACGACATGGATACGCACCATGCCACTCACAACTCAGACCAAAAAAACCCCGAAGGTGAAGCCCAATACGAAGGCATCATTTTCACCGATGGGACCTGTGCTATTCGCTGGCTAACTGCAGCTGCATCTACCTCAGTATGGGCAAGCTTCTGCACTGCTATGAAGGTGCATGGCCACCCCGAATATGGGACCCGCATCGTATTCCACGATGAACCCGAACCCCTACCATGGGATGACGATATAGCTAGTAAATATGAAACAGGGGATATGCTGCTATGACTGACCAAGTAATTGAACGAGCCGTAGCTAAGTTCATCGAACTACGCGACAAAAAGAAAGTGCTCACAGACGAACACAAACTCATTCTTGCACCCTACAACGAGGCAATGACCAAGATCGAAAACCTCGTGCTTGCTGAACTGCAGAAAGCGGGTGTTCAAAACATGAAGACTCCAGCAGGTACAACGTACCAAAGCACAACCGTTCGCCCCAAGATCGACGACTGGAAGTTGCTGCGCCCATTCATTCTGGATAATGACTTGATCGACATGATGCAGATGAAACTTACTCCCGAAGCTGTTGAGCAGTATCGGGAATCAACTGGCGAACTTCCCCCGGGAGTCGTCATCACATCCGAGACATTCGCGAGGTTCAAAAAATGAATTTTTCAGAAGCATTGATTGCTATTAAACTTGGCAATAAAGTACAGCGGTCAGGCTGGAATGGGAAAGGTATGTTCATCTTCCTCGTTGATGGCTCGACCTTCGTAGTCAATCGACCCCCACTGCTGGGAATTTACCCAGAAGGGACAGATATTACCTACCACGCACACATCGATATGAGGACTGCTGATGGGCAGATCGTACCGTGGCTGTGTTCACAAACAGATATGTTGGCAGACGATTGGGAGGTCATAAGCTAATGTTACAATTTACCGATGCAAACCTGAACAACCTACTAGCTTTTTTAAACCGTGTTCAACTATCGGGCGAAGAAGCCCCAGCGATGGTGGACATAACGTCGAAGGTCCGGAACGAACAAGCACTCAGGGCAAAACCCCCAGCGCCCCCAGCGCCGAAAAAAGCCGCGACTAAGAAAGCCGCACCAAAGAAAAATACTGGAATCTAACGGAGCAATAACCTATGGGCGATCTAGCCAACATTAAAAACAATTTACCCGCAGAGATTGCGGATGTATTCAACGCCGACGACCTTGCCGGTGACTTGTACGATGGTATTCAAGCTGGCTTTGCTGTGGTCTCTATTCGTGGTAGTCGCTGGCGCATATCCAAGGGTGGCGAAACTGAGCCGGTAGTGAACGCTGATGGTGAGCCAGTAGCATCACTGGAATGTGTTATTGTCAAAGCGTCACGCAATGTAAGCAAAATTTTCTATGCTGAAGCCTACGCTGAAGGCGATGCTGAAGCACCTGACTGCTGGTCAGTCGACGGACTCACGCCCGATGCTGGTTCAGGAACACCACAATCAAAGACCTGTGCCACTTGTCCTCAGAATGTCTGGGGCAGCAAGATCACCCCGGCTGGCAAGAAGACCAAAGCCTGTGGCGATAATCGCCGCATCGCGGTCGTCCCTCTGGGCGACATCCTGAACAAGAAGTATGACGGTGCTATGTTGTTGCGTGTCCCTGCTGCTTCATTGGCTGACCTCGCGCTGTATGGCAAGGGGATGGCGGGTAAGGGTTTCCCCTATAACGCAGTCGGCACCAAGATGGGATTCGATCTTGAAGCTTCATTCCCCAAGCTGACCTTCCGTCCTGTCCGTCCTCTGACTGAGGAACAGCTCATGGAAGTGGCTGAAGTAAGTCGGAGCCCACAGGTACAGGCAATCCTTGAGGTTGCTGCTGAGCACGCAGCACCGGCGGCTGCTGTTGAACCAAAGCCTGAGCCTCAGGCCGCAGTATCACTGGACTTTGAGGAAGAAGTCGAGATTGCTGAGGAAGAAGTCG
>DNHK01000108.1 GCA_003485905.1 Gammaproteobacteria bacterium
ACAATAACCACACTGCGGCACATCAAACTCCTTCCAGGCAACCTGCACAGGGTGATCACCATCCAGTGAGACCCCCTCGATAGTCTTAACTGCCTTACCTACCGCCACTGACGCAGGTACGCGACAAGAGCGAAGCGGTACGCCATCAAGATGCACCGTGCACGCGCCACATTGTGCAATACCACAGCTAAATTTAGTCCCTGTCAATCCAAGCTGATCACGAATCACCCATAATAATGGGGTCTGTGGGTCGGCCTCAACTGAATACGCATTCCCGTTCACTTCGAGATCAAACGCCATGCAACTACTCCAACTCTGCAAAACTATTTAGTAAATCTACTATAACATTCATTGGAGAGCCAACTCGAACGGCTCAACTTGCTGGAATCCCAAAAGCGACTAATTCGTTACATCATACTTCGCTAGAACGCATAGGAAATCATCAATCATTCCCGCAACTAATCCAAGTCTATAGATAAAGCTCACCCACTACACTTGATCGTCGCGTATAATCACGCGCTGCAACGAATCATCTAAAATTATAAAGGCATGAGCCAGTCCCTAGACAAGCAATACCAACCCAGTGAGATAGAGCAAAATATCTATCAGCGTTGGGAAGACGAAGGTTATTTTTCTACCGGCTTAAAAAACCCAGATAGCACCAGCAACGATGATGGATATTGCATTGTCATTCCACCACCGAATGTGACTGGCAGCTTGCACATGGGTCATGCTTTCCAAGACACAATCATGGATTTGCTAACACGCTATCACCGTATGAGCGGCGAACCCACCCTGTGGCAAGCAGGAAGTGACCACGCTGGCATCGCCACCCAAATGGTGGTTGAAAGAAAATTAGCTGCTGAGAATATTTCTCGACATGATCTAGGTCGAGAAAAGTTCATAGAAAAAGTCTGGGAGTGGAAAGAAGAATCGGGCGGAAATATTACTCGTCAACTGCGACGTATGGGATCGTCTCTGGATTGGTCGCGTGAACGCTTTACCATGGATGAAGGCTTATCAGACGCCGTCACCAAAGTTTTTGTATCGCTCTATCAAGAGGGGCTCATTTATCGCGGCAAACGTTTAGTGAATTGGGATCCGGTACTAAATACTGCCGTATCAGATCTGGAAGTAGTGTCCGAAGAGGAAGATGGTCACTTATGGAACCTTAAGTACCCTCTAGCAGATGATCCAAGTCAGTTTATGGTAGTTGCCACCACCCGACCGGAAACCATGCTGGGTGATTCTGCCGTTGCCGTTCACCCAGAGGACGAACGCTAGCAGCATTTGATCGGCAAACAGATTAAGTTACCGCTCACTGATCGTGAAATCCCAGTTATAGCAGATGATTATGTGGACCCAGAGTTTGGTTCGGGTTGCGTGAAAATCACACCCGCCCATGACTTTAACGACAATGAACTTGGTAGTCGTCACGATCTCCCCCTAATCAATGTTATGGCACTTGATGCCAGTATTGATTTACAAGGGTCAAAATACCATTCGATGGATCGTTATGTGGCACGCAAGCAAATAGTCGCAGACCTAGATGCTGCGGGACTACTCGACTCAATCACACCGCACAAATTAATGGTGCCACGAGGAGATCGCACCAACGCGGTAATCGAGCCATTATTGACCGACCAATGGTTTGTAAAAATACAACCCCTTGCTGATCCCGCTATCAAAGCAGTAAAAAGTGGTGAAATTAAGTTTGTACCGGAAAATTGGAGTAATACATATTTCGACTGGATGAACAATATCCAGGATTGGTGTATATCCCGCCAAATCTGGTGGGGTCATCGTATACCTGCATGGTATGACGATGCTGGAAATATCTTCGTTGCCCAGACAGAAGCGGACGCACAAGAGCAAGCAGGGGCGGATACGAAACTTCATCGAGATAATGATGTATTAGATACGTGGTTCTCCTCTGCTTTGTGGCCATTTTCAACGCTTGGTTGGCCAGATAAAACGGAAGAATTAGATCTCTATTACCCCACATCTGTATTAGTTACAGGGTTCGACATCATTTTCTTTTGGGTCGCCCGCATGATTATGATGGGCCTTAAATTTACCGGTAAAGTACCGTTTAAGGAAGTTTATATCCACGGTCTGGTCCGCGATCAAGACGGGCAAAAAATGTCCAAGTCCAAAGGCAATGTATTAGATCCATTAGATCTAATAGACGGCATTGATCTCGAGGCACTGGTGCAAAAACGCACCACCGGGCTAATGCAACCTGAGATGGCTGCAAAAATAGAAGCATCTACCAGAAAACAATTTCCTGATGGGCTATCGGCGTTTGGTACGGATGCACTTCGTTTTACTTTTGCTTCGCAGGCAACGCTGGGCCGCGATATACGTTTTGATCTAGGCCGCGTAGAAGGCTACCGAAACTTTTGTAACAAACTTTGGAACGCCGCCCGCTTTGTCCTGATGAATACCGAAGGGCAAGATTGCGGACAACGCGACAAACCATATGAGTTGCGGGCTGCAGATGAATGGCTGTTGGATCGATTACAACAAGTCGAATTAGAAGCAGCCCAACATATTGAGTCGTATCGCTTCGATCAGCTCGCTAAGATTTTATACAGTTTCGTATGGGATGAGTATTGCAGCTGGTACCTGGAAATGGCGAAAGTATTACTCAGCAGTGACACCGCAAGTGATCAACAATTACGTGGCACTCGCCGCACTTTGGTTAGAGTACTTGAGGCCTTACTAAGGCTATTGCACCCGGTTATGCCCTATATTACCGAACGTATTTGGCAGGATGTTAAATCGCTCGCCGCCGTCGATGGCGACACCATCATGCTGCAACCATATCCAGTCTCAAACGATAGCAATCGTTTTGCAGATTCAAGCCTGGAAATTGAATGGATTAAATCAATAATTTCCGCTGTCCGAAACATTCGAGGCGAAATGAATATCGAGCCATCTAAAAAGTTTCCGGTTCTTTTATCTGGACTGACATCGGAACAAAGTAATTACGTGGATGCTAATCGCTCGTTATTGTTACGGCTTGCGAATATGGAAAGCATCGACTCGATACCAGAAGGAACAGAGGCACCAGATTCAGCTACCGCTCTTGTCGGAGATGTACAAATTTTGATTCCGCTGGGCTCTTTAATCGACAAGCAAGCCGAGTTGATACGTCTTAACAAGGAGAGCGAACGGCTCATGGGTGACATTAAACGTGCCGAAGGCAAGTTATCCAACACAGGATTTGTAGATAAGGCACCCCAAGCAGTGATCGACAACGAACGTGGAAAACTTAAAGATGCCAAGTCTCAACTGGAAGTAATAACACAGCAAATAAACAAGATACAAGCTCTCGACTGAGGCCATCGGTTACGGCCCTAATTTACTCCGTATGATTTATTAACCAG
>DNHK01000285.1 GCA_003485905.1 Gammaproteobacteria bacterium
TTCTTTAAAGTGTAGATTTGATTCTCGGCCCCAGGCCACGAGTTCAGAGGGGCGAATAAACTTTTTATAATCGTGAGTACCTTTAGGTAATAAATTTAATAGGTATTCCGCACCTACAACCGCAAATAACCAGGCTTTCGGATTGCGATTAATTGTTGAAAAGTAGACGTCACCACCAGGTTTAACCATTCTAGCGCAGGCGCTGATAACCGAAGAGGGGGTGGGAACATGTTCCAGCATTTCCAAGCAGGTAACGATGTCATACGCTTGAGGGTGGTTTTTTGCAAAAGCCTCAGCGGTCGATTGTTGGTAGACAACTTGCTGTCCACTTTCCAGTAGATGTAATTTGGCTACACTTAGTGGGGCGGTACCCATGTCGATTCCTGTTACTGTGGCGCCTAACTGCGCCATGGCTTCACTAAGCAACCCACCACCACATCCGACATCTAAAACATTTTTGCCAGCTAAAGGGCTGCGCTGGTTAATGAAATTCAGGCGCAGAGGGTTTATCTCGTGCAATGGTTTAAATTCACTATCTGGATCCCACCACCTCGAGGCTAGCTCTTCAAACTTGTGGATTTCAGCTTGATCAATGTTTTGCGATTGCATGTCACTCATTGCCAGTATTGGTTGACGTAATTTTTGTAGCCCACTCTTTAGCCAACGCTAGTACTCTAGATGTGTCAATGCGAGTATGCAGGCCATCTTTTATAACTTGTTTGCCAGCGATCCAGACTTGGCGAACCTGTTCTCGTGAACAACTATAGATAAGCTGTGCAATTGGGTCGTACACTGGTTGTGTTGCCACACCGCTAAGATCTAGAGCAACAATGTCTGCGGATTTTCCAACCTCCAGGCTGCCAATAACAGTGTCTAGGTTGAGGGCTTTAGCACCATTTATAGTGAGCATTTCTAGGGCCTGCGTGGCCGGCACAACTTTGGCATCGTCACTGAGGCCTTTGGCTATTAATGCGGCTAGCTTCGCTTCACTGAGTAGGTCGAGTTCATTATTGCTGGCAACACTATCAGTGCCTAGAGCAACATTGGCGCCAGCGTTTAATAGTTTTGTGATTGGAGCAAACCCACTGGCCAGCTTAAGGTTAGATTTTATGCAGTGAGAAATATTTACGCCTTGTTTAGAAAGGGATTCAATTTCAGCATCTAATAGTTGGGTCATGTGCACCGCAAGCAATCGTGGGTTTAATAGTCCTAATTGACTTAAACGTTCCAACGGACGCACTCCGTAACGCGCATTAGACTCTTCAATCTCTCCAGCAGTTTCATGAATATGAATATGCAGCGGAATGTCGAGCTCGTCTGCTAGCGTTAGTGCTCGAATAAGTGGTTTGTCGGAAACTGTATAAGGCGCATGTGGAGCGAACGCGGTACTTACCAGAGAGTAGCTACTTACTTGATCGTGGGTTTGTAGTCCTTTGTCAAAGTATTCGTCCGACGTGTTTGCCCATGCGGAAGGAAAATCTAGCACTATTAAGCCTACAACTGCTCGCATCTGCGCTTTTTGGGCCGCTTCTGCGACAATATTAGGGAAAAAATACATGTCGTTAAAACAGGTTATTCCAGCGGCCTGCATTTCGGCGATTGCGAGTTCTGTACCATCACGCACAAACTCAGGGCTCATCCATTGACTTTCCGCGGGCCAAATGTGGTTGGTTAACCAGTCCATTAGCGGCTTGTCATCGGCCATACCACGAAATAAATTCATCGCAGCATGGGTATGGGTATTTACAAAACCTGGGGTAAGGAGGTGGTTATCCAGATGCTCGTATGGTGCTTCCGGCCATGATTTCAGGGCTTCACCCAACGGTAATAAAGCGACAATTTTGCCTTGTTTAATAGCTAGAGCATGGTCTGATAGGACTGTGTTTTCCGGTCTGACCGGAGCAATCCAGGTAGCAGAAATAATATGATCAACCATGCTTCAAACTCTCTACTGTAGAGGTAATAATTCCACAGATTCTATCAATCTGGTCTTCACCTAAATAGGGGTGCATTGGAAGGCTGAACATTGTTTGTGATAGTTTCTCGGATATCGGGAAATCACCGATCTTGTGGTTTAAATGTGCGTAGGCTGTTGATAGATGAATTGGAGTTGGGTAGTACATTGCCGTGGGAATCTGTTCATCACTTAAGGCGATGCGGAGCGCCTCGCGATTTTCGCTGGTGATCGAGTATTGAGCCCATACAGAGGTGCAATCGTTCGCAATTACAGGCGTGTTGACATGATTTTTAAGTAATTCACTATATCGATTGGCGACGCGTTGACGTAGTTCAATTTCCGTTTCATAGAACTTCATTTTTTCTATGAGTACTGCCGCTTGAATGCTATCCATACGGGCATTAAGACCCAACCGAATGTTGTCATACTTGTCTTGTCCTTCACCATGGACCCGAATCGATTTCAGGGTCCTCGCTACGTCAGCGTCATTGGTGAACACAGCGCCGCCATCACCATAGCAGCCAAGCGGTTTGGCGGGAAAAAAGCTGGTCGCAGCTAGTGGTGTGTTCGAGCAAGTTCGGTCGCCTTTATAAGTCGCACCAAAGCTTTGAGCGGCATCTTGTATCACAAAAAGGTCGTGCTCAGCCGCCAAGGTGTTGATTGAATCGTAGTCAGCCGGCTGCCCAAACAAATCAACTGGAATGATTCCTTTTGGTTTGAGTTTTCCCGTATCAGTTGTTTGAGTGATGCTTTTTACTAGAGCAATCGGATCAATGTTGTAGGTGGTCGGATCCACATCAACAAAAACAGGGGTTGCCCCAACCAAGCTGATGACCTCAGCTGTAGCAAAAAAGGTGTATGGGGTGGTATAGATGGCATCGCCTTTTCCTACCCCTGCCGACATTAGCGCTAGCAACAAGGCATCAGTCCCGCTAGCACAGGCGATAGCGTGCTCAACGCCAGTAAATATTTGCAGCTCTGATTCAAGGCGCGCAATTTCCGGCCCCATAATATATCGGCCATGTTCTAGCACGGCGTTTATCGAGGCCTGAATTTCGGCTTGATGTTTTTTATACTGCGTTTGCAGATCGATGAATGGGATAGTCAATCTATTTTAGTGATGCTGCTGAAGGGTTTTTGATATGAGGATTATAAAGCTTGTCGTGAAACAGCGCGCGATATTATTTTAGCAATCGCATGTGATTTTATTTTGCAAATATGGTGCGGGAACATACAGATAAAAGATCTACATTTGTTCAAAAAGGTTGGTGATGCATGGGGCTCGTGAGGCCTGTTTAACGTTTCAAAATTGACGCTTATGTTGGCTGGAGGAATGTAATATTTGGCTCGTATTTACAGGGGTGCAAGCTACTATTGCTGCTAGCAGCATGTTAGAATATTGACTATAAAAACAGCCCGTTTTTTCAGTCAAATATGCGTGTGGCATAGACCGCTGAAAAACTATAAAAAACAGCCGCTTATAGGCGCTCCCGTATGACTGATTCCTTCGCTAAAGAAACCATCCCGGCAAGCCTCGAAAGTGAGATGAAGCAGTCCTATCTCGATTACGCTATGAGCGTAATTGTGGGGCGTGCGTTACCTGACGTGAGAGATGGATTAAAACCCGTGCATCGGCGAGTTTTGTTTGCCATGTCGCAGTTGGGAAATGAGTGGAACAAGGCTTATAAAAAGTCTGCTCGTGTGGTTGGAGATGTTATTGGTAAGTATCATCCACATGGAGATTCTGCGGTATACGATACGATCGTGCGTATGGCGCAGGACTTTTCTCTTCGTTACCCACTTGTGGATGGCCAAGGAAACTTTGGGTCGATAGATGGCGATTCGCCCGCAGCGATGCGATATACCGAAATCCGATTAAGCAAGATTGCTCAAGAGTTGCTTGCCGATCTTGAAAAACAAACAGTCGATTTCGGTCCAAACTATGATGAGACCGAAACTCAGCCACTGGTTATGCCGGCTCGCATTCCCAATTTGTTGGTTAATGGGTCGTCTGGTATTGCGGTTGGTATGGCTACTAATATTCCACCGCATAATCTTACAGAAGTGGTAAACGCATGCTTGGCGATGATTGATGACGCTGAGATAGATGTGGATGCGTTGATGGAAATTATTCCTGGCCCGGATTTTCCAACCGCGGCTTTTATTAATGGGCGTGCTGGGATCGTGCATGCCTATCGTACCGGGCGCGGCAAGATATACATGCGAGCGCGTGCAGAAATCGAGACGGTAAACGAATCGACTGGTAAGCAGGCGATTGTAGTCCATGAATTACCCTATATGGTAAATAAGGCACGGTTACTAGAAAAGATCGCTGACCTGGTCAAGAACAAGAAAATAGAGGGAATAACTGAGCTTCGTGACGAGTCAGATAAATCTGGCATGCGGATGGTTATAGAGTTACGGCGCGGTGAAGTGGCCGAAGTTATCTTGAATAAGCTCTATCAACAAACGGTTATGCAAACTGTTTTTGGTATCAATATGGTTGCGTTGATTAATAATCAACCACGTATTTTTAACCTTAAAGAGTTACTTGAAGAATTTATTCAACATCGCCGGGAAGTGGTTACAAGGCGCACAATATTTGAATTACGTAAGGCTCGTAATCGTGCGCATGTACTGGAAGGGTTGGCAGTTGCGCTTAATAACATCGATCGGATTATTGAGATGATTAAGGCTGCGCCCAATCCTGCAGCAGCGAAAGAAGAATTGATCGCAACGGTTTGGCCCGCAGGAGAAATTAGTAGTTTACTCGATCAGACTGGTGCAGGTTCATCTCGGCCGGAAGGCGTGGGAGATGATTTTGGCCTACTTGAAGATGGCTATCATTTGTCAGAGGTTCAGGCTCAAGCAATTCTTGATTTACGGTTGCACCGTCTTACCGGGTTGGAGCAAGACAAGATTCGTGATGAGTATCTAGAGATTCTGGAAAAGATTGCCGAGTTGCTCAAGATATTGGGTGACGTTGGCCGTTTGATGGACGTAATTCGAGAGGAGTTGGTTGAGATTCGAGACGAGTACGGCGACCAGCGACGTACTGAGATTCTCGAAAGTCAATTAGATCTTACTGACGAAGATTTGATTGCTGAAGAGGATTTGGTGGTTACGCTTTCTCATGAAGGTTATGCAAAGTCGCAGCCTTTGTCCGATTATCGGGCCCAAAGACGTGGCGGCAAAGGTAAGTCCGCAACTAAAACCAAGGACGAGGATTTTGTTGAACGTATGTTTGTGGCAAACAGCCACGATACAGTGCTTTGCTTTTCATCGGTGGGTAAAGTTTATTGGTTGCGAGTTTTCCAGTGGCCGCAAGCCGGGCGAATGGCGCGTGGTAAGCCGTTAGTGAATTTGCTGCCATTGGTTGGAGAAGAAAAGATCACAGCAG
>DNHK01000044.1 GCA_003485905.1 Gammaproteobacteria bacterium
CCCAATTGCCGAGTGACAATTGTTCCCCCAAAAACATAACGCCGAGAATTGCGACAAAAACTACGCTAAGTTTATCAATCGGCGCTACTTGCGATGCGTTCCCAAGTTTAAGTGCTCGGAAATAACACACCCATGACGCACCCGTCGCCAAGCCTGACAACACGATAAAAACAATACTCTTTTTGGAAAGTGAATTTAGCGGTTGAAATTGATCGGTATAAAATAGGATCGCACCTAGAGCCGCTATAACCACAAATGTGCGAAGAAAAGTAGCAAAATCCGAATTCACATTTTCGATGCCTACTTTAGCGAATATTGCGGTTAACGCCGCAAACACAGCAGCAAGGAAAGCCCAAAATTGCCATGACGTACCTAGCGTTGCCATTTTTTCCCCAATACAAGATAAACCGATTTACCCTACTTTTATTGTGCTCTCTCTTTGAAATGAAAGATAGGGGCATTTCGAGTTTCGAAGATGCTCCCAACTTCACGCTGAAAGCCGTTGCTAGCCGCTAGTTTATTCGCCATTAAATATATCAGGCATTTCTACGGTTGGCTTGTTTTGTCCGCCTTGGGTCATTTGGGGACTTTTTTACATACCCAGATTTAAGTCCGCTTCTGCGTTTTGAGCAGACTTCAACTTGCGCCCACGAGTTTTCAAAAACCCCATAAAAGCTGTCAGCTGAACCTCTCGCCGCATTCAATGAAATCAAAGCCATCAATTCCGGCCCCCTATTGAAGGACGCGGTAGACAGACGCTCTAGCTATGCCAAGTTCCTTGGCAATCTTATGCTGAAAGCGGGCTTCATATTTGATATGAAAGTCGCAACAGGTAAAGACTTGAATTACACACCATATTCCGACGGAATGTTCGACTTAACCCTAGGCGGAAAGAAAATCAGAGACAGGATTTCGGGTGCTGATTTGTTGGCGATAACCAAGTCACTAAGATAACAAACTGCTCATTCATATCGTCGCCATACACGACGACCAGCGCCCTCCGCAGACCAATCGCGGCGTGTTACCCATCCTAGCTGCCTGAGTGCAGTGCCGACGTTCATAGCGTGCGGTTTGGCAGAATAGCGCCCAGACAGCCGCACAACCAGTTCATCCATACTCCAAGGGCGGTTACGCTGTGCCGGGGGCAATGAAGCCATAAGGGCCGTGATCTGATCAGTCAGGGGTGTGTCACACAATACGCGGGAGTCTGCGTTTTGGAATTTTGCCTTAACTTCCTCGCGGCGTAAGTTTGCAGCTTCTGCTTCGACCTTTAATTGGTCTATGTAAGTTTTCATTGCCATGATTTTACCCTTACGACTGGTGGATGGTTTGCAAACTTTTCGACTTTTTTATGTTGTCTAGACGTTATGCCCACCCAAGTGGGCACACGTCGTAAGACGTGGTTGGTTGGCGGTGGGCTTAATCCCTTACTGAGCATGGGTTTCAAGCCCACCGATTGCCCTGATATATGGTGGCCATGAAAAAGTGGGCTTAATCCCTTACTGAGCGTGGCCTCCATGCCCACCAAATCAACCCAAGCTTTCGGCAGCGGGCATGGAATTGGTGGGCTAGATGGTGGGCATGAAATCATTTCATCACCGCGTAAATCTGCTTAACTTGACGTGGAAGCTTAAGCTTTTTGCGTTCGTCGCTAGTTATATTCCGTGTCTCAACAAGCAAATCACTCGACAATTCTTTCATCGCAATGTGTATACTTTCCTTGCTTGCATTGAATGGACCATCCAACCTCGCAAGCTTCACCAACTGGTTCTTAGTCACACCAGTATTGTCTGTAACGTACGCATACAGCTTCTGCTTTAGCTTGTCTTGCCGCGTCTGCACCGCTCCTGATACGGGCGTGCGCGGGGTAAATGGATCCACAGTAATCGTATGAAATTTAGGAACAGGCACCTTCGCTATATATGCACCACCGCCCGCAGGGCCATACGAGTTCTTAGGAACCCCAATACACATGTAGTTCTGGCGAACATGCTCTAGGCCGTATTTTTTCGCGTCATCGTCTGATATAGGAATGATGCCAATCACTTGACGAGCAGCATTTTCAAAGGCTAGAGATCCTGTCGTGAACCCACTATCTACGCCTTGGGCTTTAATATTATGCTTGGCTATATGAGCAGCTATAACTACTGCCGCGCCGGTTTCTGAAACGATTTTGTTGGCTTCGCGAGAAAGGGCTGTAGCCGTATCACTAAGATTAAGATCGCCACTAACAAATCCTTGGAGATGGTCGATAACAATCACCTCTGCCCCAAACGTTTGGGCGGCATCTATCATCTTCTCTGCGAGGCCAGTGCCGCTAGCCTGTCGACCATCGAAACAGGTGAGGCGGGCATCCATGTTCAGACAAGAAATCAAACGTAGGTTATCTGCTGACGCTTCGCGTTCAACGTCAGTCCAGCCGTTTACAGCAGCACCATACTTCCGGTTTAACTCCTCTTGATTTTCTTCAACATTAAATACGATGACCTTACGCTGTTGAATATTAGAGCCGTCATACGGCTTACCTGCTGCTATATGTGAAGCAGCCTTGATGGCGAACGTGGTCTTACCGTTTCCTCCTAATGCAACAAGGAGACTGATTGCCTTCATGGGGAATAGGTGCGCTCCACCATCAATCTGTGGACCAGCAAACTCACGCGCAGGCATCCCCACCGGGTAGTAGATCGGTTTTGCAGCCTCCAAATCAAAAGCTGACAAGGCCTCCCGCTCGTTTGAGTTATTATCAGCCGGTTTTTGCCAAGGAAGCTTGTAGCCGCCCTGTTGTGCTAACTGGATTATTGAACCTATGCGAAACTTCTCTCCCTCATAGATGCTGCGCCGCTTAAGCGCGTCATCGTACTGCCGGTTCACCTCGGCTTCATCATAATTAGAAGCTTTCATGGTGCCGCTCCTTCCACAGTTCGCCACGGCTCCAATGATTGAAAAGGTCACGGCCAGTTTCTCCGTACTCCTGTGCCATCGCGAAGCAGACGCGCATCCAAATTCCGCGTTCCAACCATGGATCGATGTGTTTGAGCATTTCCCGCAAATCGATGAGGCTAAACTGATTTGAGTACATTGCATCAGCCAAAGATGAAGTTTGAGCGGCTGCTGGGCTGGATGGCTGGTGTGCAGACCTTGATGCATTGTGCAACGTCAGGCCCAGCCCACTTATTATGCCCTCATGTGTATATCGGGCGAGGTTGGGGTTTGCCGACAATAGCGTCACATCAACTGGATCGTATTTGTTGTGCTTGAAACCTGGCAGACGCATAACACGTGGCAAATCTTTAACGTTATCGTCAGTGCCGAACTTCGTGGAGATTGCCCCCTGAATTGGAGTGAACTGGTCTAGAGGAAAGCCCTCCACAGTCAGCCAATAGATATGGAAATTTCCCGGCGATGATTGCGCGACCATGTGAGGCGGAAGGGCTTTAATGATTGGTTCGTGATCCGCTCCGTCAGTGTCCGCGAACACCGCACGCACGCGAGTAATATTCTCTTTCGTTTGTCCTCCTTCATTCACGACAACAAATGCGCCAGCACCTTTTGTATTGAGGTTGAGTAGTGCAGGCCGATGATTACCAATAGCGCCGATACGGTTGCCTCG
>DNHK01000121.1 GCA_003485905.1 Gammaproteobacteria bacterium
CTTCAGATGCGCGTAACTCTTTTACCAGCACTGCACCATCCGGAAATGTACCCGTATCGCGATAAGCATCTACCGTTGTTTTTTGCGTGTACACATCATGAAACCCACTCGCACCACCTGCTGGGGCAAACCATGACCCCAAGTGGACCATGGAAGTACGGAAGCCTTCAGGAAAACTGATGTTGCCGTCGGCGTCTACGTTATCCGCCAGTGTCTCTTGCGACACCGCCGGTAACGAAATACCAAAAACAGACAACGCGAACAAAAGTACTACTCTATTTAGTTTTATAGTCATTATTGGGCTCCTGTTGGCTCTACGTATTGATTGTCTAGGTCAGACATATGACCGCCCGTTGCTTGTTCACCGGTTGCTTTGCCTGTACCAAGCACTGGGTAGTATTGAGTGAAGACAAAATCATCCTCGGCGGCGCTTTGATGACACGCGTTGCATGAGGCAGCCGGAAAAGCGGTAGCGGTCTCAGTGAGTGTTTTATGGTCTGCACCAGAAAAACTGAAGTACGCCCAGTTGCCGGGCTCATCAGGAAAATCAGTTGAGCTTTTTATGGTGGCTTCCAGGCCAATATATTCACCCTGAAAATAACCTTGCCCGCTGACTGCGGCTTTAGACCCTACGCTTACCAGTTCTTTAACCAGTATAGTCCCGTCGCGGAACGTTCCGGATTCTTTCCATTGTGCCCAACTTACCGGGTCAATATATACATTGTGATGCTCTGGAAAGGCCGCCTTGCCGTTGTTCATATCGTTTGGCGTTACCGGCGTACCGACATATACCCACTCGCGATACCCGGTTGGGCGTTCCAGTTGGCCGTTTTCAAACGAATAAGCCTCCTGCGCCTGGGTAACGGTAGTCATAAACATAGGCGCTGCAATAGCCGCCGCTGTTAGAAGTATTTTGTTAATTTTCATAGTGAATCCTACCTTTTGTTTGTATGAGAATCATTTGAGCGCGTACTATATAGGCACAGGCGTTACATTTAGGTATCTCAAATGTTCAAAGATGTGTCTCAACAGCCCAAAAGTTCGGCTGCGAATTTCAGCGTACTCGATGATGTTATTGATACGTTGCGATTTCGGGGCAGTATCTTTTTTCATTCTGATCTTGCGGCCCCTTGGGGGATGTCACTTTCCTCTATTTCGACACCACGATTTCATATTGCACTAGAAGGTGGTTTTTATATTGGCACGGGTGAGGAGCCCGTTGCGGTTAAGCCCATGGAGATTATTATGCTGCCGGATGGCGGCATGCATTGGATAGCCGACGAGGCTAATCGTGATTTAGTGCCTAGCGAGAGTGCGGGCGAAGCCTGTGACTTAGGTACCCCGTTATTCCAACAGGGTGATATAACCAACCGACTAATGTGTGGCGTTGTTGAATATAACGCGGCTATTGCGCACCCGATTGTCAGCGCGTTACCGGCTATATTTCACCTTTCAAACATCGAGCACGGCGACAGCATATGGACCACGGTTATGCAGATAGACGCTGAAATACAGCGTCTTGGGAGTCGATCAAACCCAATCGTGGATCGCCTGACAGAAGTGCTATTTATTCAGTTACTGCACAAATATTTTAGGGAGAACGAACATTTAACCGGCTTTTTAGCCGCATTACAGGAACCGCGATTAGAGAAAGTACTGAAGCTCATTCATAGCAACCCGGAAACTCAATGGACTTTGGATAGCTTCAGCCACGAGGTTGGAATGTCACGTTCAACGCTGCAACGTAAGTTCAAAGCCGGTCTCGGGGTTTCCCCTATGACTTACCTGAACCGATGGCGCATGGCGAAGGCCTACCAAATGTTGACTTATTCAAGCCTATCGCTGCATGGAGTCGCTGATGCGATTGGGTTTTCTGATGCACGAACCTTTCGGGCGGCGTTTCTCAGACATTACGGGTATACGCCCAGTGCGCTGCGAAAAAGAACTGACGGTACAATTAATCCACGATAAAACCGAATGGTCGCATTTCAACGACCACTCGGAGCCGTTCTAGTTTCTACCAGCTAATACTCCACCATCAACATCCCAGTTCGCGCCTGTAACCCAGCCTGATTCATCGCTAAGCAAAAAGTTAATCACATGGGCAACATCCTCCGGAACCCCAATTCGACCGATAGGATGAAACGCATCAAAAGTTGCCAGCGTTTGGTCTAACTCACTTGGACTAATAAAAGCCTCATATATTGGCGTTTTCACAACCGCAGGCGAAACTGCGTTTACCCGAATATTATTCTCTGCCAATTCCATCGCCATATGTTGTGTAAGCGCATGCAACCCAGCCTTTGCCATGGAGTACGCGGAAGACGGCGTGGCCTTAACCGCCTGTTTTCCCCACATCGAGCCGATATGCACGATCGAACCACCACCATTTGCAACCATGTTCTTCGCCACCGCTTGAGAGATGAAGAACGCGGCTCGATTCAAATCCAGATAGGTGTCGTAGTCTTTTAGGTCGTGCTCCAAAAATGGTGTCGGATTAAAGGAACCCGCAGCATTTACCAGATACTTAATGTGTCGATCGTTGTTGGCCGCAAATTCTACAATTCGATCTACGTCCTCGGTCTCGTATAGGTTCGCTTGCAAGGTTTCAAGCTGCCCAATACCAGAAAGTTCATGTTTGGCGGCTTCAAGCTTGGCGCGAGATTTTCCGATAATTACCGTATCTATATCGCGCTCTAACAAGCGCTTTGCGGTCGCCAAGCCCATTCCGCTGGAGCCGCCCACGATCACGGCACAGGGTTGATTAGCATTTTCCATCAATTTATCTCCACAGGTTTTTACTAAGTTGTGGGCGCAGCTTATGTAAGAATGTAGCTTGTTGGAAAGTAAGCACAAATTGGTAAGGTAGGTACTTTATGGTCTATGTTGATGAAATCTGAGGGAAAAGTATTTTCAAGAAAGTCGACGCCTGAAAGCAGCGCACGCATGGTCGAAACTATTTACGGCTGCAAATGGTCGCTCACCGTCTACCAGTTGCTCGAAAGTGGTATTAATCGGCCAGGTGAAATGGTGCGTAGTGTTGATGGCCTAACCACCAAAGTACTAAATGACTGCCTACGGAGAAATATTAAGTTTGGGATTCTAGAACGTATTTCATACAACGAGGTCCCACCTCGCGTTGAATACAAGGTCACTCAATTTGGCATCAAATTCATCCGCATTCTTGATGAACTTGAAAATCTTCAATCTGAAATTGAAGATGGAGCCTAAGGTACTCTTGAATTCTAAGGGACTAGGAAATTCTATGTCTAAACAACCACCAATGAAAACCTACCAAGGAAGCTGCCATTGCCAAGCAGTACAATTTGAAGTGGATACGGATTCCGCAGAGCTGACAACGTGTAACTGCTCAATTTGCAGCAGAAAGAACGCGCTAATGGTCAAAGTTCACGAAAGCTCATTTCGCATGCTGCGCGGAGAAGAATCTTTAACAACCTATCAATTTCACACCCACACGGCCGAACACTACTTTTGTAAAGTTTGCGGCATATATCCGTTTCATCGAAAACGAGTAACGCCCGATTATATTGGAGTGAATGTGTATTGCCTGGAAGGCTTTGACCCAACGGAAATACCGATACGGGCGACAGATGGCGTAGGAATGGAATAGTGCGCCCAGGTGGGTTCTAGGCGCTCTAATTCAGCCCTCTAGTCTAACAGCCTGAAACACACTGGCCTTGCCCATCAAACTCCATTGTGCGCCCACTGATTGCGAGATGCGTAGGTGGGTCAAATTGTTCGATTAGCGTCGCTGTACGAGATTGCGGTAGCAACTTGCCATCCTCTGTAGCAGGCTCATTCACATGCGTTAGAAGCACGGATGCTGGTTGAATCAACTCGTTAACCACATGGGAACCCGAAGCATAAATGCCCGGATTGTTACCTAGGTTAAGTACCGCAAGATTCGCGTGATGATACTCGTTAATCACGGTTTTCATTTCAGAATGGATACCAGTATCGCCAGACAAATATGCTGTTAGCCCGTTAGTAAACTTGACGACGTAGCCCGTCGGCGGACCGAACTCGAGTACAGCACCGTCAGCTGCAAGCATCTCCTGTTGCGATTCGGAAAGGAGCCTCGGCGGGGCATTATTTACATGCGATGCGTATACGATTGTAATCTCCACTCCTTGGGTGGCATCCGCAGTTTTGGCAATAAACAATCCACCTACATCCATACTGGACCTGCAGGCCGTTTCAGCAGGAACTGTCGCTGCCACTGGCTGAGCGCAAACGTTCAAAGGTTCATCGCTCATGCCGTTTACTT
>DNHK01000410.1 GCA_003485905.1 Gammaproteobacteria bacterium
CGCCATTCTTCATGCGTTCGAACAAGTCCCGGTTTTCAGCAATACTACGGTTGCGGTGCGGGCTATCTTTGCCAGGTTCGGTTAGGGTGCCTCGATACTCACGCATTTGCTCCGCATTAAGGCTGTCCACGTAAGCAAGGTTTTTGTCGATAAGTTCGAGCGCGAAGTCATACAGGGCATCGAAATAATCTGACGCGTACCGCAGTTCGGCCCATTTAAACCCAAGCCAGCTTACATCTTCTTGTATAGAACGCATGTACTCGTCGTTCTCTTTTTCCGGGTTGGTGTCATCAAACCGTAAGTTACAGTCTCCGTCATATTGCAATGCCAAGCCAAAGTTAACGCAAATGGCTTTGGCGTGCCCTAAGTGTAGATAGCCGTTTGGCTCTGGCGGAAACCGTGTGTGCACTCGCCCACCATGCTTGTTATTGGTGATGTCTTCCGCAATCATACTGCGGATAAAATTACTCGCGGGCGCGTTGTCCGGTGAATTGTCGTTGTTCATAAAAACAGGTGGTTTCCAAGTCTTGGCAAAAGCGTCAATTTATAACGCGATTTTGGTTAAGGCATACTTGCGATTGCAAGCGCAGATTATACCTTAGAGGTATGTTGCACTAATACTGCAATCATTCCATAACTGGCTTCCAAACGTCGCGAGCGTGAGTAAAATAAGCGAATGTGGCATCAACAACAAATTCATTTTGAAACAGGCGGTCGAGAAACCATCGACATCACAGCAAAGGTATCGAGCATAGTGCGAGAATCTGCCGTGCAAACCGGTTTGGTACATGTTTTTATGCAGCATACGAGTGCGTCGATAATGCTATGTGAGAATGCAGACGCGACGGTGCGCGACGATTTAGAAACATTAATTGGTCGAATCGCTCCAGACGCTGATCCTGAGTACAGGCATGACTATGAAGGCGATGACGATATGGCCGCACATGGCCGTTCGGTATTTACAAGCAATGATATTAGCTTACCCATAAGCGCGGGAGAGCTAGCACTCGGAACTTGGCAGGGCTTGTATCTTTGGGAGCATCGTTATCAGCCGCATCATAGAAACCTAATGGTCACTATTCAGGGTGAGGGATTTGGCTAAGCAGCCAGTTACGTAAAAATGAATAGTAAGAAAAATATTAATCGATGTTTTTCGGTTGCGCCAATGATGGATTGCACAGATCGTCATTTCAGGTATTTGGCTAGACTGATTTCTAAGCGTACCTTGCTGTATACGGAAATGATTACTTCCGCAGCATTGGTTCATGGTGATCGCAAGCATTTGTTGGCGTTTGACGAAAGTGAGCACCCGTTGGCATTACAGCTTGGCGGAAGCAAGGCGGATGAAATGAAACAGTCAGCCGAATTTGCACAAGCCTTTGGCTACGACGAAATAAACATTAACTGTGGTTGTCCTAGTGACCGAGTGCAATCTGGTAGTTTTGGGGCTTGTTTGATGTTAGAGCCAGAGCTCGTAGCGAAAAACGTTAAAGCGATTCAAACGGTCTGTGAACTGCCAGTGACGATTAAGTCGCGAATTGGTGTAGACGAAAACGATAGCTATGAGGAACTTACTCACTTCGTCGAGCTCATTGCTGCGGCTGGCTGCAGCACGTTCATTATTCATGCTCGGAAAGCCTGGTTGAGCGGTTTAAGTCCAAAGCAAAATCGTGAGGTGCCTCCGCTTGATTATCAGCGCGTCTATCGCTTGAAGCAGGATTATCCAGAATTGGAGATAATCATTAATGGTGGGATAAATTCACTTGATGAAAGCGCTGAGCACTTGAAATATATAGATGGCGTTATGATGGGGAGAGAGGCGTACCGGAACCCGTTTATTTTGTCTGAAGTAGATACTCGATTTTATGCTGAGGCTCGGGTGGTGAAACGCGAAGAAATACTTCAACAGTACACTGACTATTGTGAAAATCAGCTAGCAGTTGGCGCGCGTATGCATCACTTGGCTAGACCAGTGATTGGGTTGTTTCATGGTGAACCCCATTCTCGTTTGTGGCGACAACATATTAGCGAGCAGGCCTATAAACACGGCAGTGGTATAGAGGTATTAGAGCAAGCATTTTTAAGAATGGAACCACTCGCTGCATGAGGACTTATACAGTGAGTATTTCATGCAAAATTTTAATAAAGTATTCGCGCGGCGCGCGTTAAACTCCAGCTAACAATTATGATTGGCATGAAACAATGAAAAAACTTTTTAAGGTACTTGGCTGGATCGTTGCGACGCTGTTCGTAGTAATTTTGCTAGCAGTTGTTGTGTTGCCGCAATTTTTTGATCCAAATGATTATCGAGACGACTTGGTTGGCGTAGTTAAAGAACAGACTGGGCGTGACTTAAGTCTTGATGGCGATCTCTCGTTAAGTATTTTTCCGTGGCTGGGTGTGCGCACCGGGGCTGTATCCTTGTCGCAGCCGACAGGTGTCGACGCTCCAGATATGTTAAGCGTGGCTGCGGTCGATCTGCGGGTTAAGTTGGTACCTTTGCTACAGTCGAAGGTGGAAGTAGCGACGATAATATTGCGCGAGCCTCGTGTACACATGGTGGTCACAGCATCAGGTTTGACCAGTTTGGATGGATTGGGCGGAGAAGGCGCGAGTGAGGAAGAATCCAGTGATGATGCGGCTGGGGCTGCTATCGCTTTAGCAGTCGCGGGAGTGGAATTAACTGATGGCAGTTTGATTTATGATGATCAACAAGCAGGCCAAAGATATGAATTAAATGATCTGCAAGTAATCACAGGAAACTTGTTGGGTGGTGGTCTGGAGGAGATACTAATTAGCGGTATATTGATCGATAGCGCGCAAGTTGCGCCGATAGAGTTTCAAGTTGAGGGTGATGCGTTAATAAATACGGATAATTATTCTCTAGCCATGGCGGATCTGGCAGTCAATATTGCTCAAGGCACGGTTAGTTCTGAGCTCGTTATAGGTGGACTAGATTTCGCGCAAGAAACCGGTCAGGCGCAATTATCGGAAGTCTCCGCAACCGTAAATATGTTGCCGCAGAGCGTTAAACTTGGATTGCCCGATGCTGCTTTGGATTTGGAGGCGCAAACTATAGAAATTCCTGAGCTAACGGTATCCATTGGAGATATGTTGATGACCGCCACGACATCTGGGCGGCAGATAATAGATGCCCCGGCGTTTAGTGGTAATTTGACTGCGGACGAATTTGATTTACAGGCTGTACTTGCGGGTATGGCCGTTGAATACGAAACAACTGATCCTGATGCCATGCGATCGGTTGCATTAACGGCAGATTATCAAGCAACGTTGGATAGCGTATCGTTATCCGGGTTGGTTGCACAGCTGGATGAGACTGTATTGGAAGGTTCATTTTCGGCGCAAAATTTTGAAGCGCCACAGTTGCTTTTTGATCTTGATATGAATGCTATCAATATCGATAGATACTTAAGTCCAGTGGTCGAAGAAGAGTCGCCGCCAGCTAGTTTGGCTTTAGTGGTACCGATTGCAGCACTGCGTGGCTTAAATGCTAATGGTTCGTTTGATGCCACCTCTATGACTGCGGGTGGAATGAAGATAACAGACATTAATGTAGATGTGGTAACCGCGGGTAATACCATGACGATCACCCCAAATGCTGCTCTTTACGGAGGGGCTATCCGTGGTGAAATACAATACATTGAGCAGCAATCTGAAGCTCAGATGACCGTTAAGCAGGATATTTTTGATGTAGATTTAGGCGCTTTGCTAACCGATACCGACGCAACTGATCGCTTAAGTGGTACTGGGACATTGAATGTTGATTTAACAGCTATTGAAAACCCGGCAGGACTTAGTAACCAAGGGTCGATTAAAATTCTGGCTCGTGATGGTGCGCTAAAGGGGGTCGATATTCAGGCTATTCTTGATCAGGTTGCCGAGTTGTATGCGCAGAGCAAAGGCGGCGAAACTAGTGAGGATGCTGAACAGCAGTCTGATAGGAATGCTGAGACTAAATTTGCTGAGCTTTCAGGAACTTTTAATATTAATGATCAGTTGATTACTAATAATGATTTTGAAATGAAAGCGCCATTGTTTCGATTGCAAGGTGAGGGAGAAATTGACCTTGCGAGTGAGTCTTTGAATTATGTGACGACGGTTGCGGTTGTTGCTAGCAGTGAAGGCCAGGGTGGCGCGGATAGATCTGAGTTGGTTGGGTTGAATATTCCTGTGCGCTTTTCTGGAGACTTGTTGGCCCCATCTTATAAAATCGATTTCGGTGAAATGCTTAAGCAACTCGCACGCTCTAAAGTGAACGAAAAGAAAGAGGAGATTAAGGAAAAGTTAGAAGAGAAAGCTGGAACCCTGTTAAAAGGGTTGTTCAATTAATATTAGTATATTTTAAGAGCTACAAAGCTTTTCATATAACATCCAAGAATACTCTTGGGATGAATTTATAGGGAACGTGAGATACATGAGGTTGATAATGCGCCGTGGTTGGTTGATCCGCTCCTTACTTTTGATGGTGCTAACTCGCTCCGCGCTCGCGGCCGAAATCCTCAATGGGGATGTTGATCGGAAAG
>DNHK01000239.1 GCA_003485905.1 Gammaproteobacteria bacterium
GTGCTGCTTATGACACTTTTAGAATACCAACCAACACGTGTGTTAATCTCTGTGTTATTCATGCCCGCAGCTAGAACTTTTAGTAGCACCTCTCCTGTACACAACTGGGGCAATGGAACTCTTTTATACTCCAGCTTATCATAACCACCGTTACCCGTGGTAACCACGGCCATCATTGTTGACGGGATGGGGTGTTTGTTGGATTGCGGTAAATTTTTTTCGGACATTAACCTGCCTGTTTAAATTATGTGATCGGCGTATCTTTGCCCTACTGTGTCTATAAAGCATGGGATCATGTCCTAGGCCTAATCGAATTGCGCCTTAAGGCACAGAATGAATGGGCAGTACATCTTGATGATAGTTTCAGGCCACGACGTGCTCACGGGAGTATTTTTAATTACCAAATATAAGCTGGTTTGGTTCAAATTCTACGATTGAGAATATCTGAATAGTTGACTTCCTTCAAAAACATGCAAGCATAAATATAAAATGGTTGGGATGCGCAGTATGAAAAACTCAATAATACTCTTTAAGCTCGGGCTGGCCTTTACTAGTTTGGCTGTTCCGGCGCTCGCCCAAGATCCGTTTCAAACGATTAAACTCGCCGGAACGGTAGTTGCCGATAACAAGACAGGATTGTCGTACGGGGCGCGAGGATGCATCACGGAATTATCTCAGGCCGCTCTTCAATCAGGTAAAGCGAGGGCAGGCGAATTGTTGGTTGCGCTCGACGACCGCTCTGCAACTCTGGCAGTCAAGTCTGCTAGGGCGCGAGTAAGTGACCTTGATGCTGCCGTGCAAGAACGCGACTTTGCAATTACCACCGCTAAGGCCGACGTTGCCCGCGTGAAGGAAGAGCAGAATTATGTAGAGCGCGAATTTGAACGCACACGTGTCTTGTTTGAGCGCGGACTTGTGAATGACGCAACGCTAGAAACTAATGAGCGCCGCAAGCTGGACGCGGTGTTCGCCGTCGACCGTGCAGAAGAGGCGCTAGAGCGCGCCCAGTCCGCCAGATCCCGCGCTAACATAGCTTTAGAAATTGGTCAGCTGGAGGTCCAGGCTCGAGAACTGGATCTTGAAGCGTTGACGGTGCGATCTCCCTTTGATGGGGTTTTGTTAAACTTTGAATCCAATATAGGTGATTGTGTTCAGCAAGGTGGATTGGCGGCACAGATCTATATGCCCAATGAAAAAAGTGTTGAGACGTTCCTATTTATGGATCAGCTGGTTAACGCGTCATCTGTGGGCGTTGTCGTTGGAAACCCTGTAAATGTAGTCCGCATCAATGGGCAGGCCTGCCCAGGTAAGTTTTCTTTAGTTGGGACTGAGGCAGATTTGGAAAACCAGAACGTTAAGATAACTATTAAACTGGACGGGTCCTGTGCGCCGACAATGTTCTTGAACGAGGCCGTGGTTATCGAAACCTTACCTCCAAACAGCTAAATTAATTCGGGTAACGCCCGTTGAAGGTGGCGCTGAATTGGAGTTAATTTTGCCTAACGGGTGTTTGCGGCATCACAGTGATTTCTGCTCGAATATTGCGACTGTTTGGTTAAAATATGTTATGATTGATTACCAATTACCTATAGTCACTCAAACTATTAATATGGCTTAAGTGAAAAAGACTTTGTGCAAACAGAGAGAATATAACCCGAGTGTGGGGAGTAAGCTCTTTACAAATAAAGTGCTTAGCAAATTGATATATAACAGTTAAGTTATTCAGGGCTAATTTGGAGGTTGACGATATGTCTTTATTAGAAACTCCTACTTGTGCCTTTGGATCAAAGGCACCAAAGTTTTCACTTCCTGACGTGTATGGCCAACTGGTGAGCTTAGACAGTGTCGTTGGCAAAAGCGGTTTGGTTGTAGCGTTCATTTGCAACCACTGCCCTTATGTGGTCGCCCAAATACAGGATTTTGTATCTGACTCCAAAGTCTTCAAAGAAATGGGTGTCAACACAGTTGCAATAATGTCTAACGACTTTCATGCATACCCCGATGATTCACCCGAAAAAATGGTTTCATTTTCTCACGCGCATAACTTCAATTTTCCCTATCTTCTTGATGAAGACCAGATAGCAGCTCGTGCCTACGGCGCAGTTTGTACACCCGATTATTTTGGATTCAACGCCAACCTTGAGCTCGTGTATAGAGGCAGGCTTGATAATCTGCGGATGAGTAGAGATGGTGAGAGAATTCCAGAACTTGTAAATGCTATTCGGGAAGTGGTTGAAGGCCGTAAAGTACCGAAAAATCAATTGTCATCGATGGGGTGCTCAATTAAATGGAAAAGATAGTTCTGCCATTTTTTCATGATGGTGTTTGTCAAATCAGACCTGATGTTAGGCTAGAAATATGTTGAGGTTTATTCTATGCTTTGCTTGGATCTACCCCTCAACATTGTTAGCCGACTCTGGTGACGTTTATATTTGTGATACCGACGCTGTAATTTCTGTTGGTGAAGACTTTTATGACGGTCCAAGCTCAAATGCCAAGATTTCAGAATATAAAAAATACCATTTCCTACTGAACTGGAATTCTGACGATACCATCAGCTTTAGCTCTGAGTTTCCTCTTGCAGACTATGAGGGTACGAATGATCCATACAAGGTGGAACACCAATTTCCGGGAATGTCTGGAACGATGATAACGTTTGGAAATAGCACCCATGCCTTTAGGGGGTTTTTTCAAGAAACCGGAAGCCCCGACAAGCCATACCTATTAAGATATATAAGGATGCCACTTCACCAAACGACCATTTTACATGCAAGCTGTATAAGAAAATGATTTCCTTGCCGAGCGACTGGGACCTTGTCGAAATTAATTACCACGCTACCATATTCCGCAGCTCGGAATCACTTTGAGGTCACCATGAAGCGCCAATTCTATATTACTCGTCGCAAATGGCTCATTTCAGTATTTGGACTGTTGGCTTCTTCAATAGCCAGACCGGCGGTAGCGCAAACGAAAATTCGTGGTATTCAAACACAATATATTGCGGCTCTGGCTCCAGAGGGAGCAACGTCAGGAACTGGAGCTGAAACGTGGGGTATTTGGAAGGTTGATCCGGGTCCTATCGGTGTATGGTTGCGTTTTTACCAAGCTTTACAAAAAGCGGGAAACCTTGCGCCTGCGGGTTGGAGATTTGACATCGATGATTGGTGGCTGGATGAGAAC
>DNHK01000096.1 GCA_003485905.1 Gammaproteobacteria bacterium
TGGATCAGCTGCAGCAGTAAATGGATTATGGATCTTGCGTGTCGTAATAACATGGATTGCATGGGAAACATCATTATCTGCAACTTTTGTGGGGTTAATAGCAGCACTAACAATGCTACCCACAATGATTATTGGCCCTTTTTTTGGAGCCATAATGGACCGCTCAAATATTATAAAAGCAGCTTATGCTACTAATATTGGAATGATTATAGCAGCGCTCATCACTGTTATTTCTATATTGATAGAAATTATATCACCATTTTCTTTAATATTATTAGCAATATATATCGGCATCATAACCGCTGCACATCATCCAATGAGGTTATCTATTGGACCACGATTAGTTCAGAAGAAACAAATAAGCTCAGTATCAGCTCTTGCTGCATTAAATTTTAATACTGCTCGTGTAATTAGCCCTTTTGTTGCAGGAGTGTTGATTGAATATTTTGGAACACTTTTTGCACTTTTAGTCGCAATATTATTATATTTACCGAACATAATAATTTACGCGACGCTAAAACCCAGAGCATTAAAACTATCTAGTGAATATCAAAGTATGTTTGCGGCAATAAAAGAAGGATTTTATTTTGTATGGAGTTCTAAATATTTACGTCTTATTTTTCTAATTTCAGCTGTTTATACCATATCAATAAGATCTGTAGCAGAAATTCTTCCAGTAATAGCCGATGGTACTTTCTCAAATGGCGCAAGTGGATTAGGTCAACTCGCAGCAACAGTTGGTATGGGCTCTCTTTGTGCGGCACTTTATAAAGCTCTAGGAACCTCTGAACGTGTGGCTGCATTTAGTCATTCTATAATATTAGTAACTGTCTTTGGAATGATCTCTGCGTGGCTGCTAACTATAACTCACCAATGGTCACTTGCTTTAATCTCAGCAAGCTGCATGGGTTTTTCTGCAACTTACTTAGGCGTTAGTTTTCAAGCAGAAATACAAGCTGATTTGAATGACAATATTAGAGGCCGTGTGATGAGTCTGTGGGGTATGATAACACTAGGCTCCATGTCTTTAGGCTCACTTCTTTTGGGCTGGGTAGCTGATATATTTGGGCTCTTTTTTGCTGGATCAAGTTTAATTTTCTGTTCATCAATTTGTTTATTATACATCTCTTTAAAATCACAAAGTTTCAGAAAGTAAAAACATCTTTTGTATTTCCTCATAAAAATGGGGAGACTAATCCCCCCATTTAAAAATTCTATATCTCTAAATAATTTTAACTACAGCCACTGGTTGCTCCACATGTATTACATTTCATACATGTACCATTCCGAACCAGCGTATAATTTCCACAATCACCACAAGCGTCGCCTTCATAACCTTGCATTTTAGCTTTTGCGCGATCATCTAATTGAGGGAGACCTACAGATTTCTGTGCACTGATTGAAACCGCACTGTCAGTCCCTGTTGCTTCTTGAATGGGTACGCTATCTTCAAACAAATTAGCTTGACCACCCTGTAAAACCATTAACTCTTGAGGTAATCTTTTTCTAAGATAGCCTGTAGAAGATACTTGTTTGATCATTGCAAGATTTTCTTCGTTCGTTTGTTGGCTCGCTGATACACCTTCATCTTCACCCTTACCAAGAGTATCAAAGCTTTCTCCTTCAGGTTGAACATGTGCTAAATCGGTTCGATCTAAATAGGAAATAGCTAGCTCTCGGAATATATAATCAAGAATTGATGTCGCAGATTTAATACTATCATTTCCCTGCACCATTCCAGCAGGATCAAATCTTGTAAAAGTAAATGCATCAACAAATTCTTCTAATGGAACCCCATATTGAAGACCAACTGATACAGCTATAGCAAAATTATTCATCATTGCTCGGAAGCCTGCGCCCTCTTTGTGCATATCAATGAAAATCTCTCCCAGTGAACCGTCGCTGTATTCCCCGGTGCGCAAATACACTTTATGTCCGCCAACAACGGCTTTCTGCGTGTACCCCTTGCGCCGCTCGGGCATTTTTTCCCGGTTGCTGCGTACGATTTCCTTGATCACCACCTTCTCTACGATTTTTTCAGCCAGCACTTTGGCTTTTTCATTGATGCTGCCGGTTTCAAGGATTTCAGCGGCTTCGTCGTCATCCTCCACCAGAGCGGTGGCCAGTGGTTGACTGAGTTTGGACCCATCCCGGTACAGCGCGTTTGCTTTGACACCAAGCGACCAGCTCAACTCATAGGCCTTTTGGCAGTCTTCGATCGTTGCATCGTTCGGCATGTTGATGGTCTTGGAGATCGCCCCGGAGATAAACGACTGGGATGCCGCCATCATGTGAATGTGGCTATTGACGCTAAGATAACGCTTGCCTTTCTTGCCACAAGGATTGGCGCAATCAAAAATGCTGTAATGTTCTGATTTAAGATGTGGCGCGCCTTCAAGGGTCATTGTGCCGCAGACGTGGTCATTTGCCAGATCTATATCTGCCTTGCTAAAGCCCAAATGCCGCAGCAGGTCAAAGGTTGGGTCCAACAGTTTTTCGCTTGGGACGCCGAGCACCTTGGTACAAAAGTCCTGCCCTAAGGTCCATTGGTTGAACACAAACCGGATATCAAAAGCAGACCCGAGCGCTGCTTCGATTTTATCAAGCTCTGCCGGACCGAACCCGTGACCGATCAGTGACGTGTGATTGATCGCCGGTGCGTTGCCGATAATGCCGTGGCCCACGGCATAGCTCACAATCTCTTCGATTTGTGAACTTGGATAGCCCAACTTTTCCAGAGCGCCCGGAACGGATTGGTTGATGATTTTAAAATAACCGCCACCAGCAAGTTTTTTAAATTTCACCAGCGCAAAGTCAGGCTCAATGCCGGTGGTGTCGCAATCCATAACCAGGCCAATTGTGCCAGTTGGCGCCACGACCGAGGTCTGCGCGTTGCGAAATCCATGACGCTCTCCCAGCGATAGTGCTTCGTCCCAGCAAATCTTGGCCAGATCTACCAGATCCTGATCTGGGCAATTTTTCATATCCAGTGGGACCGGTTTTATCGCAAGTCCCTCATAGCCGTCGGTATTGCCATGGGCGGCATTGCGGTGATTGCGGATCACTCGCAACATATGGTCTTTATTACGCTCATAACCGCTGAACGCCCCGAGCTCGCCGGCGATTTCCGCGCTGGTTGCATAGGACACGCCAGTCATGATTGCGGAAAGTGCACCACACAATGATCGCCCCTCATCGCTGTCATACCCGTAGCCCAAGTTCATTAGCAAACCGCCTATATTTGCAAATCCAAGACCAAGCGTGCGGAACTCATAGCTGCGGTTGGCGATCTCCTTTGACGGAAATTGTGCCATCATGACAGAGACTTCCAACGCCAGCGTCCACAGGCGGGTGGCGTGCATGTACTCCTCAGCGTTGAACCCTCCATCCTGTAAGAACGTCAGAAGGTTCATCGACGCAAGATTACAGGCCGTATCGTCAAGGAACATGTATTCCGAACATGGATTCGAGCCCCGAATTTCGCCATCTTCGGGACAGGTATGCCACGCGTTGACTGTATCGTGATATTGAATGCCCGGGTCGGCACAGGACCAAGCAGCGTGACCGACGTCTTCCCACAGGGCGCGGGCCTTGATAGTTTTGGCGACTTTGCCATCTGTGCGGCGAATTAATTCCCAGTCTGCGTCATTTTCCACCGCTTTCAGGAATGCATCAGTGACTCGGATCGAGTTGTTCGAATTCTGGCCCGACACCGAGGCATAGGCCTCGGAATCCCAATCTGTATCATAGGTTGGAAACTCAATGCTGGCATACCCCTGTTTGGCGTAATCTAGCACGCGTTTGACATATGTTTCGGGGATGGACATTTTTTTTGCGGCGCGAATTGCTGCTTTCAACTGAGCGTTCTTAACTGGGTCGATCGCGTCCTCGCTACTGCCGTCCCACGCCCTTATCGCGCCAAAGATCTCGTTCAAGCGGGCTTCGTGCATCTTTGAACCTGCGACGATGCTGGCAACTTTCTGCTCTTCGCGCACTTTCCAATTGATAAACTCCTCGATGTCGGGATGGTCTGCATCGCAAATGACCATTTTGGCCGCCCGACGGGTGGTGCCACCCGATTTGATCGCACCTGCTGCACGGTCGCCGATCTTTAGAAATCCCATTAAGCCCGAGGATTGGCCGCCACCAGAGAGTGCTTCGCCTGATCCACGCAGCGAACTAAAGTTCGTACCGGTGCCAGAGCCGTACTTAAACAGGCGCGCTTCACGCACCCACAGGTCCATGATTCCCCCCTCGTTCACCAGATCGTCACTGACCGATTGAATGAAACAAGCGTGGGGTTGCGGATGTTCATAAGCTCCGGTTGATTTGGTCAGCTTGCCGGATTTGTAGTCGACGTAAAAATGACCTTGGCTAGGCCCATCAATCCCATAAGCCCAGTGCAGCCCCGTATTGAACCACTGTGGACTGTTTGGCGCCGCCCGCTGAGTCGCCAGCATGTAACGCATTTCGTCATAATAGGCAGAGGCGTCAGATTCTGACGTGAAATAGCCACCCTTCCAGCCCCAATACGCCCATGCACCTGCCAAACGGTCAAACACTTGCTTGGCAGATGTCTCGCCACCATAGGCCACTGCGTCACCGTCGGGCACTGACCGCCATAAAAACGACGGCACGCCCTTTTCCCGGCTCTTGCGCAGCTTTGCAGGCACGCCGGCTTTGCGAAAATATTTTTGTGCTAAGACATCCGATGCGACTTGGCTCCAACTAGCGGGCACCTCTACGTCGTCGAGGTGAAATACAATCGTTCCATCGGGATTGCGGATTTCCGACGACGTTTTAACAAATTCTATGTTTGCGTATGCGTCTTTGCCTGCCTCGGTGAATTTACGTTCAATTTTCATCGTGTCGTTGCCTCATTATTCTACCTGCGCTCCAACTGCCCTGTCGTCAGGTTGTGTCGTTTGATCGATCTTTTACTTTGAGGGGTTTGAAAAGAAGCAGAATGCCGCACGTGAACGCAATGCGTCACTTGGAGCACGCCATCTGTAGCTTATACTATCCCTCGTCAGCTACTACATATAGCGTATGCGGCGACCGACAGACACTACCTGCCGTATTTAGCCCCGTCTGGTCAATCAATTTAATTTTCTAAAAAGCAGATTTTTCGATTGACCACAGCACAGGTGTTAAAATCATATCGTCGGGGATCGCCCCACAATTTAATCCCGGTATTCAAGCTAGCATAAAAATCCATTTTAAAATTTTGAATATACACTGAGCTTTAGCAGCACATACTGATCTAAACGATGAGCTGAAATGCCGATTCTTAGCAAAATTATTTTTGGTTTAATTTCACTAA
>DNHK01000202.1 GCA_003485905.1 Gammaproteobacteria bacterium
TTAGGGATGTTTAAAGTCGTCATGGGTCAGCGCTCCTGTACTGGGGCAGATACTAAAGGTTTACGCAATTGGGCTCAAGCTAGACTGTTGCTGATGGATAAAGGTGCATTTGCGCGTAACAGTCGAGCCGGCGACCAGTGTCGCCGCAAGCGTTGTGTGCGGCCTCAGCGATAAAAACTGAAGCCTCAAGGCCGTCAATAGCGGGCAGCGCAAACACGAATTAGCGACTGAGTTTGTAATCTATTAGGTCGATTAAAAGCCAGTTAAAAGGGCTTGTAATTTTTAAAAATAGATTTAGTATCTTCGTACTACAAAAAAAGGTGGGAGAAGAATTCATGGGGAAGTTCGGAAGATTAAAGGCGCTATCGACTGCGGCGCTTGTCGCGAGCATGAGCTTAACGGTGATGACCGTTCAAGCTGATGACGGTGCCATTGAAGAAATTGTGGTGACAGCGCGGCAACAGGCAGAAACCTTACAAGACGTGCCGGTCACCATCGCAGCCTTTAACGAAGAAGCGTTAGATCGTTATGGGGTCGCTAATTTGACGGACGCGTCGCGAATGGTCCCAAATTTTCAAGTGTTTGAAGGTCAATCGGGGAATGGTTCGAACATTATCCTTCGAGGAATCGGGTCTAGCTCGATTAGTGCCGCATTTGATCAGGCTGTTGCGATCAATATCGATGGTGTCGTTGTCAATATTGGTCGCTTCATCCATAACGCCTATATGGATATGAGCCAATTGGAAGTCTTAAAGGGCCCTCAGAGTCTTTACTTCGGAAAGAGTGCAACGGCTGGGGTTATGTCCGTTACCACTCAAAATCCAGGGGATGAGTTAGAGGCTGAAGTGACCCTGGGTGTTGAAACCGAGCACCAAGGCCAGATGTATGAAGCCATCTTTTCAACGCCAGTTACCGACACGTTTGGCGTGAGGTTTGTGGTAGGCGGACAGAAGCGCGATGAGATGCGTTTGAATCTCTGGCCCGATGTTGCAAATGAATGGCGTGGGGACAAGTCGAAAAACGCTCGAGCCACCTTTGTATGGACGCCCACCGACCGACTTAGTTTCAATCTTAAATATGCAATTTCTGAATTTGAAAATGACGGGCCCGTTGGGTCGCAAGAAGAGATCTGCCCAGAGGGTTCCGTTCAACCAACGGCAATATTAGGAAATGCTGTCATTCTCCCTGGCGTTGATGACTGCAAACTGAACGCGAACACTTCAATTAATGATGTTCTACCAAATCTGCGAGGCGGCTTGCCCTATGGCGGGGAAAGCGGCGTACCGTTTTTGAATCAGGATACGCAGTTTGTATCGCTGCGAGCGGACTGGGATTTGTCTGAATCCTTGGTTCTAACCTCTGTCACGGGCTTTGCGGATCTAGATCACGTTGATCTTGATATTTATGATGGTAGTACTGGTGTTTTTGGTGGTCTACATCGCAATACTTATCGCAGTTTGTCTGAAGAGATTCGCATCGCCAGTCGGTTCGATGGCGCTTTTAATTTTATGGCAGGACTTTATTTTCAGGATGTTGAACAGGTTTTCGAGGCTTATCAGTATGCCGCTAATTTTGGAATGCTAGCGCCGGATCCAGTGACGGGTAACCAGTATGATTATAATAAGAACCACTATACAGACACCAAAACCCAATCGTTTTTCGTCGCGGGTTACTGGGATCTTAGTGAAAGGCTGGAATTAACTGCTGGCGGACGATATACCAAGGATGAAAAGGATGGTTACATCACGATTCCTTATGTCCATGCTTTTGGCGCAGGTGTGTTCTCTGCACCCGCGCTAATTCCTGACATGCAGAAGGATGCTAATAATTTTTCACCGGAAGTGGCCGCAAACTACTACTTGAATGATGACATCAGTGTGTTTGTCGCCTACAAAGAAGGGTTTAAAGCCGGTGGTATTGATACCAGCGCCTTGCCTACGGCCGCTTTAAATACAGAGAATCCAGACTTTCCGGGCTTTTTATTCTTCGATGAAGAAACGTCCAAAGGATTTGAAGTGGGTATGAAAGCTAACTTGTTAGACGACACGATGCGTTTGAATGCAACGGTTTATAACTTTGCCTATGACGATCTACAAGTCCAGTTATTTGACTCGGCAGCAATTCAGTATTCCACCTTCAATGCGTCTGAGCTGACGTCGCGCGGTGCTGAGTTTGACCTGCTTTGGTATCCTGGGATGGAAGGCCTAGAAGTTAGAGCAACAGGCGCTTGGACTGATACGGAGTATACCAAGACCTTTATTAATGCGACCGGTCAAGATTTGAAGGGGCTGCCAGCTGCTTTGAGTGCTGACTTTGCAGGGTCTTTTGGGGCGTCACTTGACAGGGGGCTCTCTAGCGGCTGGCGCGTTACGGTCTCGGCAGATGCGCGAATGAATGATGGTTACTCGTTAACGGCAACCCTTAATCCTTTTGAGCAAAAAAGCTTTGTATTGCTAGACGCAAGTGTAATTCTCTATAGCGAGGACGAAAAGTATTCCTTAGCGTTAATTGGCCGTAACTTGGGTGATGAGATTATTGCGCGTGGTGCGGGCGCGAGACCCGGAGCGTGTGTCAATTATAATCCCGAAGCAGAGCCCGCTGGGCGTTGTAAAGCGGCACCACTTGCGAACGAACAGGACCAAGGTGTGACGACGTCACTCGGAAGAGAGGGGTTAGTTCGCTTTAAGATGAAAATCTGATTGCGTCAAAGTTGTAGCGTTATTGAAAGCCCGGTTTAAGCCGGGCTTTTTTTTGCATTGGTTTGGCAACCTGTTGGATACGTCGCTCGTTCAAGTGAGAGCTGGAAAATTGGTTATCCCGTGTGAACCAGAGCCGTCTGGAATGAGGTCTTCGGTTTCTGCGATAACGCAGCGATCAAAGTCTAAAATTGTCGGTCAGGCTCTATGAAAATCGAAGTTTTGAAGCTACCGATTCTGGTACTTTGGATTTGATGGGACGTAGAAGGCATTTGCTGCGTAAGGGATCCGGTCATCCTCAGATTAAATATTTAGGGCTTGGTTAAGATCTGATATGACTGAACCAAGCCTTGACGATAAGTCTTAGGCTTGGTGCTGTACGGATGAGTGCCCGCTAGCAAGGTTTGGAAGCACTTTGCACTCAGGTTAATTTAAAGCAAGCAAGCTTGCTTTAAATCGCATTTTCTGTTTAGTCTTAACAAGCGTACAAAATCAATAAAACAACTGGGGATTATTTATGGTTTTTGCTGATCAAAGAAGTAGATGGGGGATGGTTGGAAGCATACTCTTAGTTTCGAGCGTTGCTATGCCAAGTTTAGCTGAGGAGGAAAGCAAAAGGAGCTACTCGCTCGAGGAGGTTGTCGTCACGGCTCGAAAGATCGAAGAATCCTCCCAGGAAGTTCCGGTAGCGATTACAGCGATTACCAAAGAACTCCAACAGTCAAGCATTCGTGACATAACTGATTTGAACGGTTTTGCCCCAAACGTTGCGATTGATGAGAATGGCTCCCGGTCGAATGGCGCCGTTATTAATATTCGGGGTATTAGTCCTACTAGGTCAGATGATAATTCATTTGACGCACCGATTGCTGTCATGATTGATGGTGTGTATCTCGGTTCGTTGGCGGGTCAAATATTAGAGAACTTTGATTTGGAGCGAGTGGAGGTGCTGAGGGGACCGCAGGGAACATTGTTCGGAAAGAACACAGTGGGCGGTGTGGTTAATGTGATTAGAAGTCGACCTACTGATGAGGCCGGGGCTCGCCTGAAGGCAACCTTCGGTCAGAACAAACAACAAGAATTTAGAGCAGTAGTAAACACAGGGTTTTTAATTGAGGACAAGCTCAGCGCTAAGTTGTTCATGACGACTATGCGAGATGACGGCTATATGGACAACATAACGACTGGAACTCGAATTCCTCAGAAGAACTATAACAATTATGGCGTTACTTTCCAGGCAACGCCCAATGATCGTTTCGAAGCGAGGCTTACCCTTGAAAAGTATGTCGATGACAGTGAGCTGAATGCTTATCAAACGAATTACAATTTCGCGCCTGGGATAGTTGCGGCTCCGGTGGATGCCAGAGAAACGCCGCTAAGCTTAGGTTCAACGAACTGCGCTCTTTACCCATTTTCGTGTCGCACTAGTGAAGATAGACCTAGTACTGCCGAGCACGATACGCTGAATGCCGCATCGCTAGATACTACAGCCATTACATTGAACGCCAGCTTTGAACTGACTGATAATCTTACCCTAAGATCCGTAACGGCTTCGCGCGATATGGATGAATATCGGATTTATGATTTT
>DNHK01000251.1 GCA_003485905.1 Gammaproteobacteria bacterium
CCTGCAGAAAAATTTGCTCTCGTAGGACCAAAACTGCGTATGCCATCAGGGGGATATCGCAGCGATGCCACGAATTCCTCTGCCTGACTTGCGCTGTTGATCATAGGACAAATTATTCCATACGCACCTGCATCTAAAGCTTTCATAATTACTGAAGGTTCGTTCCAAGGCACACGCACCATTGGAACAACCTGCGAGGCGCGCATCGCTTGTAACATCGCGAGCATACCCTCATAACTCACGGCCCCATGCTGCATATCTACCGTTAGGCTATCAAACCCTTGATCAGCCATAATTTCACTTACAAAAGCAGAGTTTATCGAAAGCCAGCCGTTCAAAGTTGCTTTATTATCAAGCCAATGAGCTTTAAGGCGATTTTTAATCATCTATCCCTCACATTACCCATTGTGTTAATTTAGTATCTAAATAACCGCTAAGACCTTCTATTCCGCCCTCGCGGCCCATGCCCGAGTATTTCGTTCCGCCAAAAGGCACTTCGGCCGCGGCTAAGGCAAAGCTGTTTACACCAACCATACCGGCTTTGAGATTTGATTGAATTCGGCGAACGCGTGCGGGGTCTGAAGTAAAAGCATATGCTGACAAACCCATAGGGGAGCTATTTGCCCGCTCTATCACACTGTCTTCATTGGAAAAGCTTGTAATGGCAGCAATTGGGCCAAAGTTCTCTTCAGCCATTACAAGCATCTCATCCGAAACATTCGTTAATACGGTAGGCTTATAGAAATATCCTGTATCGAATTCCTCGGCGGGTCCTCCGCCACATTCTAGATGAGCTCCACTATCAAGGGCTTGAGCTACTTTGATGGAAATATCTGTTCTTCTTTGTTCATTGATCAAGGGCCCCATATCAGTAGCCGGATCAAGACCATCTCCAAGACGCAACTTAGTTGCGCTGTCCACGAAACCTTCAACAAATTCTTTGTAATGTTGCTCGTGAATGAAAAACCTATCTGGAGTGACACACACTTGCCCCGCATTCGCAAATTTTGCAGCAACGCATCCATCTAAAGCAGCGCTTATGTCTCCATCTTCAAATAGGATCATCGGTGCATTTCCACCAAGTTCCATTGATACCTTTTTTAGTGTTCGAGCGGAGTCACGGATCATCTGTTGACCCACTTTGGTTGAACCAGTCAACGACACCTTACGAACCACGCTGGATTCCATAATGGGGGAATAAATATCCTGCGCCGCGCCAACCAATAAATTGACTGTGCCACTCGGGAGATCAGCGGAATGCAAACAGTCAAAGAGCACCATGGAAACACCTGGGGTTTGGTTAGACGGACGCAAAATAACAGAACACCCAGCAGCCAAAGCTGGAGCGACTTTACGGGCAACTAAAGCAGCAGGAAAGTTCCAAGCCGTAAACGCGGCAACAACTCCTACAGGCTCACGTGTGATACTAAATTCGCCATTTGGCACACGTGTTTCAACAATACGCCCATAAACTCGCCTCGCTTCCTCAGCATACCATCGAAATTGGTCTACAGCTAAGCTCCATTCACGTTGAGCTTGAGTAATGGGCTTGCCAGTTTCTAACACTATCATGCGCGCAGCTTCCTCGCTACGGGATGACATTTCGTCCGCGACTTTATGCAACCGTGTCGCGCGCTCCCAAACTGGTGTTTTTGACCAAACTAAAAAAGCTGCTTGCGCGTCAGAAATTACGCGTTGCGTTAATGCAATATCGGCAGTCGGCACTTTGCCCAATACGCGTTCGGTAACAGGACTATATACCGGTATTTCACCAGAACTAGAGTCCGCCCAAGCTCCGCCAACAAATAAGCCAAATTTATCGTAAATGGTCATCATCCAATTTCCGATACTTGGACAATGCGCTTCTCAGCCATTGAAAGATAGGCCGCTTCCGCCAGAATAAGGGCTCGCCGACCATCTTCGAAACCCGCTAGTGGCGTTGCCCCATTCTCGATGCAATTAACAAATCCGTCAATTGAAGCCATAAACGCTTCTTCATAGCGCTCCAAAAAAAACAATTGATAAGGCTCGGCAGTTTCTACTCCAAAAGCGCCATAGTGCTTTAGTTCATGGGGCTTTCGATTATCAGATATAAGCATGCCCGAACTACCCATGAGCTCAACTCGTTGATCATACCCATAAACTGCTGTTCGAGAATTGTTTATATGACATTGCTTACCCGACGCAGTGCGTAAAATAATCATAGCGCTGTCGACCTCACCTAACTCGCGCCCCAAAACAGGGTCGATTAAGGCGTTAGCAAGAGCAAAAACTTCTACAGGCTCTTCATTCAACATAAACCTTGCGAGGTCAAAATCATGAATAGTCATATCGCGAAATAAACCACCAGCCTCCTCGAGATAAGCCCGCGGTGGCAAAGCAGGATCGCGAGCCGTGATAATTACCTGATGCAAATCACCAATTTTACCAGCCAAGCAGGCCTCTCGCGCAGCCGCATGACCCGGATCGTATCGCCTATTAAACCCCAACTGGATGGGCACAGTAGATTTCGAAACAACTTCAGCACACCGGTTCACTCGCTCCAGATTTAAGTCAATTGGCTTTTCACATAAGACCGGCTTGCCCGCAGCAATGGCCATTTCGATATAATCAGCATGTGTGGGTGTCGCTGTAGCTACTAATACAGCCTGTACACGATCTGAAGCGAACACCTCCTGTGCACTTCGCGCCGCCTGAACTTGATGGGCATTAGAAACATTCGTAACGGCCATTTCGTTAACGTCAAAAACCATTTCAAGGTTTGTACGTGGATGAGCTGCTACATTCGCGGCGTGCATAGCGCCTATTCTTCCGCAGCCAAGCACAGCGATATTAACCATGTCACCCTCCCTAAAACCTTAAATTTCTAATTTGCAATAATTTTTGCATAATTGAAATTATTTTGTCAATTAAATTTTCAAAACATTTCAAAAATATGGAACTTAACATACTTTAGTAAGAAAAATATCTTAAAACATTGAGCAATTATGCAAAAATAATTGCGTTATAGCATACTATTTTTGCAATTTTAATTGCAAGTCTAGAGAAATAGAGTTAACAACATTTAAAATCTATGGCATCGGAGAATCAAACATGGCCGCAAACACAATCAGATTG
>DNHK01000422.1 GCA_003485905.1 Gammaproteobacteria bacterium
ATTGGTGATGATGCTTTACGTCAATTCAGCTTCAGTCATCGCACTCTACCCAACACCTTCGGCCTTGTGGGGTGTTTGCTGCATCTTGCTTTATTGGCTCGCTCGCATGGCCTTCATCACCCACCGAGGCGAGATGCATGACGATCCGATCATCTTCTCCATAAAAGACAAGGTCAGTCAGATCTGCTTCGCGCTGATCGCCACGCTTGTCGTTATTGGCGCAGCATCATGACCATCAAGCGGCTAATCGCTCGTTACATATTCTTTGCAGTCATCGCAACCTTTATAAACCTCTTTACCCAGCGAGTTATCTTAAATTTTGGTCAAAACCAGTACTACTTTTTGGGCGCCATAGCGCTCGGCACCCTGACCGGCTTAGCCACTAAGTACCTTCTTGATAAGCGCTGGATTTTTCGCGATGTTAGCGCTGGATTAGAAGCACAAAGTCGACAATTCGCCCTGTACACGGCGATGGGCCTCGCAACGACAGCAATTTTTTGGACTACGGAAACAATTTTTTGGGTGATCTGGAAAACGGATGTAATGCGAGAGGCTGGCGCGATTATCGGTCTGGCATTTGGATACCTGCTCAAGTTCAACTTGGATCGACGATTTGTCTTTACAGATTCTAGATTAAGGGTCCTGCGATGAAACTCGCAGGCTGGGGGCAATACCCCATTGTTGAAGCGGAGGTGGTCGCACCCCATTCTGTTGAAGAATTACTCGAACGCATCCAACTTGGTCATGCCATCGCACGCGGCAACGGTCGGGCTTATGGTGATAGCGCCATAAGCTCGAGTAACACCATTGAGATGAAAAATTTCAACCGAATGCTAGCATTTGATCCGATAACTGGCCAACTTGTTGCACAAGCAGGTGTTTTGCTTGCCGATGTCATTGAGACCTTTCTGCCGAAGGGCTGGTTTCCAAGCGTTACTCCGGGAACCAAATTCGTCACGATCGGCGGTATGGTTGCGGCTGACGTGCATGGGAAAAATCATCACAAACATGGCAGCTTCGGTAATTTTGTGGATTGGATAGACCTGATTACCGCCGATGGTAAAGTGAACCGTTGTTCTCCGGAACAAGACCCAGAACTTTTCAACTGGACCATTGGCGGGATGGGACTCACCGGGATTGTGCTAACGATTGCATTTCGCTTAACTCCCATTTCAACTTCCCTGATTAAGCAGAAGACAATCCCCGCAAGCAATGTTGTGCACGCTATCGAAATTTTTGAATCGATGCTCGATGTCACTTACTCTGTCGCATGGATTGATTGTCTGTCACGTGGAAAAAACCTCGGACGATCACTGGTCATGGTCGGGGAGCACGCGGAAATCGCTGATTTATCTGAGGGGCTAAAAAGCAATCCTTTACAGTCGCCTAAAAAGAACAAAATCACCGTCCCATTTTACTTCCCATCGTTTGCACTCAATGGGCTAACCGTCAGGCTTTTTAACTTCCTGTACTATTGGATTGGCAAACGAAGGGCAAAGTCTTCGCTGATGAATTGGGATACCTACTTCTACCCTCTAGATAGCATTCTTGGATGGAACAAAATCTATGGCCGCAGCGGATTTGCACAGTTTCAATGCGTCATTCCGCTCCTCCACGCGAGCATAGGGATCAAAGAACTTCTACAGGCTATATCCGATGCAAATGCCGGATCATTTCTTGCTGTCCTAAAACGGTTTGGCGAACAAGATAGCCGTTTCTCTTTTCCGATGGCTGGGTACACCCTCGCGCTTGATTTCCCAATAACTCAAAAGAACCTAACCTTAATGTCCGAGCTCGACATGATAACTATTAAATACGGGGGCCGGTTTTACTTGGCCAAAGACAGTCGAATGACGGCGTCCACGTTCAAGCAATCAGAGCCGCGATTAGCGCAATTTAAAAATTTTCAATTGCAGCGAGAAACTAATCAAGGACTCTACTCCGAACAAGCTAAAAGGCTCGATCTATGAATAAAGGTGCCGTTCTGGTTTTAGGCGCTCGGAGCGATATTGGTATGGCGGTCGCTTATCGCTTTGCACAGGCGGGCTATGACATTCAACTTGCTGCAAGGAATGTAACCTCACTAGATGATGACCGCGCTGATATTGAAATCCGAAACAGTATCAAGGCGACTTTGCACGAATTCAATGCGCTCAATATCCAGGCTCATGAAGCCTTTGTTACCACATTGCCGGAGTTACCCATAATCGCAGTGTGCACAACTGGATATATGGGCGAGCAAAAAGAAAGCGAGCGCGATATGACATCCGCATCATTGGTTATGCGCAGCAACTATGAAGGCCCTTCAAGTGTATTAGGGATTCTCGCCAATCACTTCGAGAAACGTGGTTCTGGTACTTTGGTCGGGGTCAGCTCTGTCGCTGGCGAACGAGGCAGGGCTTCGAATTATGTTTATGGCTCTGCTAAGGCGGGATTTACTGCATTTTTATCCGGCCTAAGGAATCGACTGTCTCAACATAACGTCAACGTTATTACTGTTCTGCCAGGATTTGTAAACACGAGAATGACGGCAGGGATGCAGCTCCCAATTGCGTTAACCGCACAACCATCGGACGTCGCAGCCTCGATTGTTGCAGCCAGCGCTCAAGGCAAAAATATCATTTATCTCAAACCAATTTGGCGACTCATAATGCTGGTTATTAAAAGTATTCCTGAAAAATTATTCAAAAGAATGACACTATGATCTATCGTTAGTGCGGTGGTTGCTTGACGCCACAGTTTCTTTTCGCTTAGCGGCCTAAAAATCAAGAATAGCCATCGGTGCATTAATTACGCTTACTCAATAGATCGCTGAATGTTATTTCGTAGAACAATCGAGGTTCAAGACAACTCACTACTGATAATCGTCAAAGCTTAAACCGAGCGCATACCCCAGATGCTCGCTAAAGCGCTTCAGGTTACACGCGTTGATTCACTCTCAACGCTCACTGAGCTCGAAGGACAACATTTCTTCTAAATTTTTCTAGAATTAAATTATTATATGACTGCTGCGGAACTACTTATTTTTCATATTTAATTCTGGATAAATCGGAGTCCAATCCTGCAACCATTTTGGCTCTGACAGCAGTTGGACTCTATCATCGACTTCGTAGGTAACCGGATAGGTTCCAGTAGATTTTAATGCGCCAGATTGAATGCCATTTAAAGTCTCTCGCAATCGAGTAACCGTTTCCAAGTTCAGTTCCGGAACGCCTATGGCGGCATCTCTATGTGCGCCAAATACCCGCAAGCTATCACCACTCACCGATTCGATTGTTTGCGCGCCCTGTAAATAGTCACCCATATTGCTATTCGGTAAAAACCCATACAATTGTCCAGGATATAAAAAATCTCCTGAAAACAGGTAGCCCGCCTCCAGATCAAAAAGCGAGATCGAGTCTTCGGTGTGACCAGGGGTATAGAGCACTAATAACGGCCTGTTACCTAAATCAATCGTCTCATTTGGGACGAGCCATTCACTGATCAAAATCTCGGGTAAGGCATACCCCTCGACCTCACCAAGGTGCTCAAACCGCGTTAACGGTAATGTGTTATCCGTTGCCCGCCGCCTTAAATGCGGTAAATCGACCAATGCTGTTTTTTCGAAAACAACCTCGTTGCCAATATGATCATAATGTAAATGGGAGGGAATAAAGGTCAGCGGAAGGTCTGTCAGGCTTTCCACAACGGCGCGAATATCTCGCTGCCCGGTCCCGGCATCG